>PBVB01000095.1 GCA_002728075.1 Flavobacteriaceae bacterium | reverse complement strand
TGTCAGCGCAACACCCTCTGATTATGAGTTTAAAAAATCAAATGGTGTTTTTATTGAACAAATTATAAGACCAACTGGGTTATTAGATCCAGTTATAGATGTAAGAAAAAGTAAAAATCAAATTGATGATCTAATTGAAGAGATTCAAAAAAGAGTTGAGTCAAAGGAAAGAACACTAGTCACAACATTGACAAAGAGAATGGCAGAAGAACTCTCAAATTATCTGGCAAAAATTAGAATAAAGTCGCGGTATATTCATAGTGACGTAGAAACGTTGGAGAGAGTTGAAATAATGCAGGGACTAAGAAAGGGTGATTTCGATGTTCTAATTGGAGTTAATCTTTTAAGAGAAGGATTGGATTTNCCAGAGGTTTCCTTAGTGGTAATATTGGATGCAGACAAAGAAGGCTTTTTAAGNTCGAATCGTTCNTTAACNCAAACNATAGGAAGAGCAGCGAGAAATGTTAATGGTAAATCTATTCTTTACGCCGATAGAATTACAGATTCAATGAAAAAAACAATTGAAGAAACAAATTATAGAAGAGAAAAGCAGCAAGAGTATAATAAGATTAATAATATAATTCCAAGACAGATAGAAAAAACTTTAGATAACGCTCTTGCAAAAAAAGTTGATTCAGAAATTGAAAAAAAAATAAAAATTGATGAAGAATCGATATATCTGTTACCTAAAAAAAGGATTGAAGAAAAGATTAGAGAAACAAGAAAAAAAATGGAAAAAGCTGCCAAAAACCTAGATTTCATGGAGGCAGCTAGGTTAAGAGATGAACTAAAAAAACTTAAAAATAACATATAACAGCAATGAAACGAATTTTTTATTATTTGATTTTTTTAAAAATAATTGTGTTACAAGGGCAGCAANTAAATTTACAAGTTATTGATAGCGTCACAAAAGATCCCATTCCATTTACAACCATTTTAACAAATTTNAATTACAATACAATTTCCAATGAAGAGGGATTTTTCCGAGTTTTAAAATCAACTAATTTTTCAAATAAAGATTCACTATTTATAACTTGTATGGGCTACAATGAATATAAAGTTGCAATTGATAAGCTAAAACAGTCAGTAATANAACTGACGGAAAAAACAATAAAACTTAATTCTATAATTCTAACATCTCAAAACTTAGANGCATATGAAATAATTAAAAAGGTTAAGGAGAGAATAGATGAAAAATATTTAACTAGTTATTCTAAAAAAAAATATTTTATGAGAGAATCTTTTTTTCAAAAATGGGATAAAATGAAGATGGAAATTGAAAAATCTACAATTAGTGAGTTAAATAGAAAATTCTGGGATTCAATATTTAAATCAATACCCAAAAACGACTCTTGGCATACCGAATCACTCGGTCATATTTACGGTGATTGGAGCAAAGAAAATCAAAAAATTGAAATTATAAAAGCAGTAGATCTCGCAGATACTGTTAACGAAAAAGGATACGAACGAATTGAAAAAAAGATTGCAGAAATTTTAAATAAGAAAACAAAAGAAGATTCTTATTTCAAATTTAAATCAGGGATTTTCAGCACAAAGGTTGACAGGGAAGAATTGATTGAGGAAAGCATAGATAGTATAAAAAATGATTCAGCAATTATTAAAAANCAGTTGGAAAAAAAGAATATTGAAAATGAAAATTTTTATAAAAACAGAAAAAATCGAATATCAAGAATATACGATGGTATTTATAAAAAAGGGCTAAAGTTTGAATTTTTAAAAAAATCTTACTTATATGATTTTAAAATCATTTCCTACTCTTATGAAGGNGAGATACCAGTTTATAAAATAAAATTTAAGCCTAAATCCTCAAAAGGAAAATATAATGGTNATATTTGGATTGATTCAGAAAATTTTTCTATTATNAAGATTGTCCAGCAAAANAATAAAGTGTTAAGAGATTTTTCATTATTTGGAATATCCTTTGAACTTTACTATCACAGAGCCACTTTGGTTTTTAATAATTTTTCTAGTGAAAAGTACCAACTTCAATTCTTAGAGTCTGAATTTAAATTTAGATCAGGAATAAATAGACCAATAAAAATCGTTGAAAAAAATAAATTTGTTCGAGGAAGAAGGAAACAGAATGAGCTATTAGCAAGAATTAATTTTAATTTAGATCAAAGTTCAAATACCACTTTGATTATATTTGACGACATACCAATTAAGGAAGGGGAATACAATAAATTAAAAGAGCAAAAGAGTTTTAAACAAGATAAACTTCATTCTTACGATCCTAACTATTGGAAAGATTATTCTGTAATAGAACCCAATCAAGTTATTAAATCATTTAAAGTTAATTCTAACTGAGTTAATACTTAGCGGGTTTACTCCCAGGTAGAGTTTTTAAAATAAATTCTCTTAAGTCATCGTTCGCCTTTTTCAAGTCCTCTTTTCTAAGATACATCATATGACCACTTCGATATCCTTTAAAATGCATTCGGTCTCTTAACCTACCGCTAGGATCAATTTGCCACTGAGTATATTTGGCAGCAAAATAAGTGGTTGCACCATCATAATAACCTGACTGAGTTAAAATATTTAAGTAAGGGTTTTGAGCCATAGCTTGTCTTAGATCTTCTCTTGTATTCAAGTTATCATCTTCCCAAGGACGAACTGGCCCAAACATGTTATATTTTATATCCGTTTTAAATTTTAGTTCATTAGAAATGTATTGGTTAATTGCAGGAGTAAATGAATGGAGCCAAGAATCTAATTCTGAGTTATAATCTGGATTATTACCAGATTCCTTTCTATCAATTCCTTTATATCTAGAATCAAGTCTACCAATAGTAAAACCTTCTTCTCTTAAAAGTTCCTTCCAAAAAAAACTAGTAGGTAAATCAAGGTTATGTTGAAGAATAGCCTTTTCTGAAATTCCAGAAAAGTAGGACATTTTTTTAGCAATTTTTTCTTTTTCACTTAAAGACAAGAATCCTCCCTTAGCAACGGCTGGAATCAATTTGTTGATAGCATAATCCTCAGAGATAGGTAAAACATCCAAAAGATCTAAATTTTGCAAGTCTTCATTTAATTTATTGTGATACCATGAAGCAGCAGTAAAGTAAGGTAAATTTAAAGCTGATGAAACTGGACCTCCTACTCTAAGGGTTTTGTAATCTGCTGGCGAGACAAGAATAACACCATTCAAATACATCCACTGTTTATTTTGTAATGCTAGAGAAAGTCCCATGACCCTTGTACCTCCATAACTTTCTCCAATTAGATATTTAGGAGCATCCCATAAATTTTTTCTTGTGACAAATGTATTTAGCCATTCTGATAAATAAGAGATATCTGCACTAATACCAAAAAACTTTTCTCTTTTGGGATATTCTCCATTTATTTTGTGCATTCTAGAATAAGCTGTATTAACTGGATTGATGAAAACTATATCTGCAGTATCTAAGATAGAGTAAGGGTTATTTTTATAACCATAAGGTTGAACTGGAAACCCTTCATCATCAATTTTTAAAATTCTTGGTCCAGTATAAGCCACATGCATCCAGACTGACGCTGATCCAGGTCCACCGTTGAATGAAAAAATAATTGGTCTATAATTATCACTCACATCAGTTCTTCTATAAAAAGTATAGAATAGAGAAGCCTCTGGAACCCCATCCTTATTCCAAACTGGTTGTGTTCCAGTCTCGGCAACGTAACTAATTTTCTTGCCATTTATATATGTTTGGTGGTTCGTTTTTACAATTGTATCTACTGGTAAAGATCTATTTTGTGAGAAGGAAACATTCAAAAGAAAAATACAAAATAGGGAAAATAAATGCTTTTGGTTGATCATGCTTTTTTTTCAAATTTAAAAAAAAAGCGGCTTTAAGTTAAGCCGCTCTAGTTATTTAATTAAAATAAATCACTTCACTTCTATTAGTTTTTTAGATTTTGAAATCACTTCCTTTAATTTTGGTAAAGTAATGGTTAATATACCATTTGAATAAATAGCCTTTATTTTACTTTGATCTACCTCTTTAGGCAAAGAAAAAGTTCTGTGGAATGAATTATAATTAAATTCCTGCCTATTGTAATTTAAATTATCTTTTACTTCTTTTTCTTGCTTAGAAATTGAGGAAATAGAAATTAAATCATTTTGGATTTCAATTTCAAAATCTTTTTTATCCATGCCAGGAACAGCAATCTCAAGTAGATATTGATTATCCTTTTCGATTGTATTTACAGCTGGAAAAGTTTGATTAAATGTATCGAAGTTAAACCATCTATCATCAAATAATTCATCTAATAATGTAGGTTTCCATCTATTTAAATTTGTTGAAATTAAGTTCATAATATTAAATTTTAAAGTTCATTAACTTATTTGCAAAACATATACCATGTGTATTTATATGTCATTTTGACATAAATTTTNGTAAAATTAATGTCAAAATGTCTTAATTAATGACTTCTTGAACTTTATCAGCAGCTTCTTTAAAATCAATTGCTGAAAGTACATTTAAATTTGAATTATCAATTATTTCTTTAGCTATATCTGAATTTGTCCCTTGAAGTCGGACTATAATTGGGACATTTATGTTCTTGATATTTTTATAAGCCTCCACAATCCCATTAGCAACCCTATCACATCTAACTATTCCTCCGAAAATATTTATAAGTATTGCTTTAACACTTGGATCTTTAAGAATAATTCTAAAACCCTTTTCAACTCTTTCTGCATCCGCTGTACCACCAACGTCAAGAAAATTTGAAGGTGAACCTCCCGCTTGTTTAATCAAATCCATTGTTGCCATTGCAAGACCTGCTCCATTCACCATACAACCAACATTTCCGTCTAGGTCAATATAATTAAGACCTGCCTTGTCGGCCTCAACCTCGACAGGGTTTTCTTCTGTTAAATCCCTTAAATCTGAGTAATCTGGATGCCGGAATAAAGCGTTGTTGTCAATAGTTACCTTAGAATCAACTACAATTATTTTGTCATCAGATGTTTTAAGAAGGGGATTAATCTCAAAGAGTGACGAATCTGACTTGACATATGCTCTGTACAACGAAAAGATAAATTTTGTCATATCTTTAAAAGCCTCTCCCTTAAGACCTAAATTGAATGCAATCTGTCTAGCTTGAAATTTTTGCAAACCAATTGTTGGATTAACGGTTTCTTTAAAAATCAATTCAGGGGTTGTTTCAGCAACTTTTTCAATATCCATTCCACCTTCAGTAGAGTACATTATAATATTTTTACAATTTTTTCTATCCAACAAAATTGAAATGTAGAATTCTTTTGTTTCAGATTCTCCTGGATAATACACATCCTCTGCAATAAGAATTTTTCTTACTTTTTTTCCTTCAGGTGGAGTTTGTGGAGTTATAAGCATCATTCCAATCATTTTTTCAGCAATTTCTTTTACTTCATCCAATGATTTTGCAATTTTAACACCGCCTCCCTTCCCTCTTCCACCAGCGTGAATTTGAGCCTTAATCACGTATACTTCGGTACCTGTTTCTTTATTCAGTTTTTTGGCAGCCGCGAAAGCATCATCTGCATTGCTGACAACTATTCCTTTTTGGGTAGAAACACCATAGCTGGCTAGAATTTCTTTTCCTTGGTACTCGTGCAAATTCATAATAATCTATTTGTAACAAAAATATAAAAATCTATAACTCATATTAAAGATTGTAATTAGAATAATGTTTTAAATGTAACAATAATTTAAAATTTTAATATTTTACAAAAAGTATTTGCTACTATTTTATAATAGATGTTAATTTTGCCTTTCAATCCAGTAAAATGACAAGTCAACAAATATTAAAAATTGCAAAAGATTTTGGAGGTCCAGTGTATATTTATGACTCTGAAAAAATAAAGAACCAATATAAAAAACTTGAAATTGCTTTCAAAAGTGTGAAAAATCTGAGTATAAATTATGCGGCAAAAGCACTGAGTAATNTTAATATTTTAAAATACTTAAATAATCTTGGNGCTGGTCTTGACACAGTTTCGTTTCAAGAAGTGGAACTTGGACTCAAAGCAGGTTTCGACCCTAAANATATCATATTCACCCCAAACGGGGTTTCTATAGATGAAATAGAAAAAGTTGTNTCNTANGGAGCTCAGATAAATATTGATAATCTTGCAATGTTGGAACAATTTGGGAACAAACACCCTTCCGTTCCAGTTTGTATTAGAATAAACCCACATGTAATGGCAGGTGGAAACAATAATATTTCTGTAGGTCATATTGATTCGAAATTTGGAATATCAATACATCAAATACCNCACTTATTAAGGATTGTTGAAAACACCAAAATGAATATAAATGGAATTCATATGCACACAGGAAGTGATATTTTGGATATAGAAGTCTTCTTGCATGCATCTGAAATTCTTTTTAATACTGCTAGAAAATTTAAACGATTATCATTTATAGATTTTGGCTCTGGATTCAAAGTTCCATACAAAAAAGGGGATATTGAAACTAATATCGATGAACTGGGGGAAAAATTAAGTGTAAGATTTAATGAATTTTGTAAAGATTATGGCAGGGAATTAACTCTAGTTTTTGAGCCTGGAAAGTACTTAGTAAGTGAGGCGGGGTATTTTGTTAGCAAAGTCAATTCTGTAAAACAGACTACTTCTACTGTATTTGCACAAATAGAAAGCGGCTTTAATCATCTCATGAGACCCATGTTTTATGGATCTTATCATGAAATCGAGAACTTATCAAATCTTTCAGGAGAAGAAAGATTTTATTCTGTGGTTGGGTATATTTGTGAAACCGACACATTTGGAAGTAATCGTAAAATAAGAGAAATTAAAGAGGGTGATTATCTTGTATTCAAAAATGCTGGGGCTTATTGTTTTTCGATGTCTAGCAATTATAATTCTAGATATAAGCCAAAAGAAGTTTTTTGGATTGGCGGTGAAGGCCACCTTATAAGAAGAGAGGAAAAATTTGATGATTTAATTCGTAATCAAGTTGATTTAAGCNATAAGGTTTTGGCAAGTTAGTAAATAATACCTGAGCCAATTAATTCTTTTTCTTTGTACCAAGCTGCAAATTGTCCACTTGATATGGACTTTTGTTTTTTATTAAAAACCAAGTAAAGNCCNTCTTTACGANTAAAAATCTGAGCTGGTTTTAAAGTTTGTCTATATCTTATTCGCGCTAAAATTTTTTCAGAAGAGTTTAAACTAATTTTTAAATCAGGTCTTAGCCAGTTAATATCGTTGCTCTTGATTAAAAGACCTTGTCTATACAAACCTGGATGATTTTCTCCTTCACCAACGTAGATAATATTTTTTTTTACATCTTTTTCAATAACAAATAATGGCTTTTTAAAACCTCCAATCTGCAACCCTTTTCTTTGACCAATGGTAAAGAAATGAGCCCCATCATGATAACCAATCATTTCTCCACTTGATTCAGAGTATTTATACTTTTGAACAGATTTTTTTAGATAGTTTTCATCTTTAACATTCTTCAAAACTTTTTTGAAAATCTTTTCATCTGGTGCCACTTTAATAATTTTGCCTCTTTTAATCTTTAATTTTTGTTGAAGAAACTCCGGTAATTTTATTTTACCAACAAAACATAACCCTTGCGAATCTTTTTTATTTGCAGTTATTAATCCGTTTTCCTTTGCTATTTTCCTAACATCAGTTTTTTTCAGGTCACCAATAGGGAACAAAACTTTTGATAATTGAATTTGATTTAATTGACATAAAAAATAGGACTGGTCTTTAGTCTTATCTTTACCCTCTATTAATTTATAAATTTTTTTGTTTCCCTTTTTTGATTCTTTTTTTCTACAATAGTGGCCTGTTGCAATGTAATCTGCACCAAGTGATTCAGCTTTTGAAAGAAAAACATCAAATTTGATTTCTTTATTACAGAGAATATCAGGGTTAGGTGTTCTNCCCTCTTTATATTCCCTGAACATATAATCGACAATTCTTTTTTTATACTCTTTACTTAAATCAATGACCTGAAAAGGGATTCCCAACTTTTCACTGATAATCAGAGCATCATTACTATCTTCTAGCCACGGACATT
This sequence comes from Flavobacteriaceae bacterium, assembly GCA_002728075.1. GTDB lineage: Bacteria > Bacteroidota > Bacteroidia > Flavobacteriales > Flavobacteriaceae > TMED96. The sequence continues at coordinate 5,726 of PBVB01000095.1, read as the reverse complement.
CATTAGAAATAGTAACAGATTCATCATGCCAATTTTTCATGAAAATTCCAATAACATGGTACCCTTGTTTTTTTAGAATCAGAGCTGCAACGCTTGAATCAACTCCTCCAGAAAGGGCGACAATCACTTTTTTTCTCATTGATGAAGCTTATCTTTTGCTATTTAAACGTTTTTGCTTTTCGGCCTGTTCCATTGCCTTTTGAAGTCTGGCACTAAATCCTGATACTTTTCGTGGTTTCTTNTTATTTTCTTCAATTTGGAGTAAAATTTTACTTTCATTAACAACGAAGTTTTTTATAACAACCATCAAAAGGATAGTNAGTAAATTAGATACAAAATAATATAAACTCAGCCCACTAGAGTAATTGTTAAAGAAAAAAAGCATCATCAAAGGCATTAAATACATAATAAACTTCATGTTNGGCATCCCAGGTTGTGGAGGTGGTTGTTGTTGTCCCATTGTCATCATCGTGTAAATAAATATTGCNACAGATGCTAAAATTGGGAATAAACTNATGTGATCTCCGTAAAAAGGTATNTTAAACGGTAAATCTAAAATAGAATCATATGAAGACAAATCATCAGCCCATAAAAAGCTTTTTTGTCTTAACGCGAATGCAACCGGGAAAAAGCTAAATAATGCATAAAATACTGGTAACTGAACTAATGCTGGCAAACAACCTGACATTGGATTTGCACCAGCCCGAGAATAAAGAGACATTGTCTCTTGCTGTCTTTTAACAGCATCTTTAGAAAACTTTTTATTTATCTCCTCTATTTCGGGCCTTAATATTTTCATCTTGACTTGAGAAACATATGACCTATATGTTACCGGCGACATNGCCANTCGTACNATAATAGTCATAATGATTATTGAAATACCNAANGGCANAAAGGANCTGATAAAGTTAAACAGAGGAATGAAAATATATTTATTAATCCACCCAAAAATACCCCAACCATAGTTTACACTTTTCTCAATACCTATATTGTAATTGGATAGTGTAGAATACTGTGAAGGGCCAAAATACCATTTAAATTTAAAATCAAAAACTCCATTATTNTTTAGCGGAATAACAGAACTATAAAACTTCGTGTATTTTTCTTTTTTATCCTCTGACTGAACTAAGTTTTCAGATTTAAGAAATACATTATTAATTTTTTTATCTGGAATTAAAATTGAATTAAAAAAGTGTTGCTTGTAACTAATCCATTGAATTTCATCAACTTTCTCTTCATCAGTACCCGTAATACTGAGCTCATTTACTTTATCATTTTCGTATCCATAAGTAAGTTCAGTGTATCTATTTTCATACTCTACACTTTTGGAATTTCTAAATGATTTTAAATTCCATTCAAGTCTATTTAGACCAGAGGGATCAATAAAACTCTGAAAATTTGATGAAGTTATAGAGTAATCTAACAAGTAAGAATCGGGCAATAAAGAGTATTGAAATTCTATCCATCTATCTTGGCTAAAAAATGCTCGCATTACTAGTTGGCCTTTTTTAGATTTGTTTTTATTTATTTCAAAAGTTAGTTTAGATGTATTGATTTCTCTCCCATCTTTTAGTTTAAAAACCAAATCCGTTGTTTGGTTATTGTGAACTAAATTAAGAGGCTCTTTTAAGTAATTATCAAANTTTTTAAGATTAACTTTTGTAATCTCTCCCCCTTTGTTAGAAATGACTATTTTAATTAAGTTATTTTCTAATTGATAAAACTCCTCCTCTTTTTCAGGTGAANAGATTAANTCTTCAAAACCAACCGATTCATTATTTGTTTGTTTCGAATTTTGATTCAACAACTGCTTTTCAGTTTTGTTTAGATTTTCACTTTCGGATTTAACCTTATCCTGATTATTTAAATTTTGGTCTTGCTGACGCATAAGCATCCACGTCATAATTAAGGCAATTAAAACAAATCCGATTAGTTGATATGGATCTAATTTTTTTTCTTCCATATTAGTTGTTCTTATTTTTTGAGTTTTCTATTGATGAATTTATAAAACTTTTGAATAACGGATGCGGTTTTAAGACAGTGCTAGAGTATTCAGGATGGAATTGAACTCCTATAAACCAAGGATGCTCTTTATGTTCAATAATTTCAACTAGGTTTGTTTCTGGATTAATTCCAGAGGGAACAAAGTCTCCTTTGTTAAGTTGTTCCAAGTATTTGTTATTTAATTCATACCTATGTCTATGCCTTTCCGAGATTATTTTTTTATTATAAATTTTTTCAGTCTTAGAATTTTTCAATAATTGGCAGTCCCAGGCACCCAATCTCATGGTGCCTCCTTTATTGATAATACTTTTTTGATTTTCCATAAGAGAAATAATAGGATTTTTACAATCTTCCTTCATTTCAGTTGAATTCACATCTTCTAGCTTTAAAACATTTCTACCATATTCAATTACAGCCATTTGCATTCCCAAGCAAATACCTAAAAACGGTACATGATTTTCCCTAGAGTACCTAATAGCTTTAATTTTACCCTCTATACCTCTTTCACCAAATCCTGGAGCGACAATTATGCCATTTAAGTTTACTAGCAATTCTCTTAAGTTATTATCATTAATGGATTCTGAATGAATTGATATAATATTTACTTTCACTTCGTTAGCAACTGCAGCGTGAGTTAGGGATTCAATTATGGACTTATATGAATCTTGAAGTTCAACATACTTACCGACGAGACCTATATTAACGATTTTTTTTGTGTTTTTTAATTTGTCAAGAAATACTTTCCATCTATCCATCTTACTTGATTTTACGGTAGACAGACCAAGTTTCTTAAGCACAACCTTGTCAAGACGCTCTTTTTGCATTAAAATTGGCACATCATAAATCGTTTCAGCATCTATTGATTCAATAACTGCTTCATTTTGGACATTACAAAATAATGCTATCTTATTTTTAATTGCATTTGACAGTTTGTGCTCTGTTCTGCAAACAATTATATCAGCATTTACTCCGCTTTCCATCAAAGTTTTGACAGAGTGCTGAGTAGGTTTAGTTTTCAACTCAGCAGCTGCAGATAAGTAGGGAATTAAAGTTAAGTGAATTACCAATGAATTTTCTTCACCCAATTCCCATTTTAGTTGACGAACTGATTCTATATAGGGTAAGGACTCAATATCGCCAACAGTACCACCAATTTCAGTTATTATTATATCAAATTCTTTATTTCTTCCTAGAGATAGAATTCTATCTTTGATTTCATTTGTTATGTGAGGAATGACTTGAACGGTTTTGCCTAGAAAGTCTCCTTTTCTTTCCTTTTCAATGACATTTTGATATATCCTTCCAGTTGTTACATTATTTGCCTGAGATGTTTTTACATTTAAAAATCTTTCATAGTGACCAAGGTCAAGATCTGTTTCCGCACCGTCATCTGTAACAAAACATTCTCCATGCTCATAAGGATTTAATGTTCCAGGGTCAATATTTAAATAAGGGTCTAACTTTTGAATAGTAACTCGATAATTCTGGGCCTGCAAAAGTTTAGCTAAAGATGCGGCAATAATACCTTTTCCAAGAGAGGAACTAACACCACCAGTTACAAATATATATTTAGTTTTCAGAGACATCCGGATTAAANAAAAAATTCCGGACTTAAAATTACAAAAAGTATTCGTGAAAAATTAAAAACANAAATTATTTCTTGATTTCTATTATTTCGTAGTCTCTGTTTTGAAGAATATAATACCCAAAATTAGAATAACCACCANCATCGTCAGGCAAGTATTTAAATTTATTTTCAATATAATTNGTTTCTTCTATTTTGTCACTAAATATTTTATTTTGATATGCTAATCTTAATATTACATCCAATGTAACATCATAAGCGCGNTAGCTTTCTTTAGATGGATAATCCCCATATTTATTTAAAAATNTGTCTTTAAATTTTTGCCTTTCATNTGTTTCCNTTGGGAAATTATCATTTAGGTAAGTGAATTTTATATTACCAAGGTGTTTTCTTGAAATATTAACATTATCATAAATTGCTGTTCTTAGACTTGAAAAAAGTTGAACATCTCTTTCTTTACCAACCTGTGAATTCAATAAAGATGTTACATTTGCCGCCAGACCTAAGTCTTGTGATTCAAAAATAACCTGATTTTTTAGTGAATCTACTAAAAGAGAATCTATTAATTCAGGTATTACAAATCCTCCTTTTTCTGATTCTACAAAATGAGACTTTGTAGACAATTTTTTAAATTCCTTAGCAAATTTATTATTAATGCTGTCTGTAATAATTACTAAGTTTTGAGTTGAATCAATTTCATTTTTAATATAGTTCATCATGACTTTTCTTAACCTTTTAAGAGGGCTTACAGATTGAAATACATTTTTACCTCCATCTATTTCCTTTGTCGATAATGGTGAAATTATAGGTATATCGGAGAATCGACGGTTTTTTGAAAAAAAATCAAAATTTTTGGGTATTAAGGGCCCTATTATAGCGTTGATTCCATTCCAATTAACTGAAGATATCTTTTCGTTAATTACACTTAAATCATTTTGTGTATCGATAACCTTGATTTTTGTTTTTATTCCAAGTGAGTCACAAAATTCCTTTGCCATTTCCATACCAAAATAGAAGTCAGCAGAAATTGTATGTAAATTTCTTCTAGAAAGCTTAGTGTTAGTTTTTTCAACAGAATCAAATTCTATTTCCCTCATTTTAAAAGGTAAAAAGCATACTAATTGTAAATAATTATTTGAAAAAAAAGAATCCTTAAGTGAAATTCTCTCATATAATAAACCACCTTTTACATCGAAATTACCATTAAATTGACTGGGTATTTTTAATATCGTCTCTTCTTCTGGTTGAGAGTTATTCAAAATAGGGTTGTATGCAATTATACTGTCAGTTGAAATTCCAATTTTTTGACTTATTAATGATAAATTTTCATTTGACTTAACTTGGTAATAATTCAATTCATTTTGAAAATTATTAATAACAGTGTCTTTTCCTGAAGGTAACAATATTTGTTGCCCTATTTTTAGTCCACTAACTATTTCAGGATTAATTTTTTCTAATTCACTAATTTTAAGTCCGTATTCATAGGCTAATCTCCACTTGGTTTCCTTTGGTTTTACAACATGCCTTTTATAATTAACCAACACTGGCTTATCCTCTATACTTGGCTTATTTTTAAAAATTGGTATTTGCAATTTCATTTTTCTTTTTAGACCAATCTTATCAATTAAAGGGTTATACTCTTTGATAGTTTCAATTGAAATATTATAAATTTTGGATAAAGAATATAGAGTCTCTTTTTTCTTAACTTTATGAACAATAAATCTATCAGGAGTGGTTTGAGAAAATGAAAGAAACCCTAATATCAAAAAAAAGAAAAAAAATAATCTCAGTTTCATACTACTCCCATTCTATTGTAGATGGTGGTTTAGAACTAATATCATAAACAACCCTATTTACCCCTACAACGTTATTAATTATTTTGTTTGAAACTTTTTGAAGAAATTCATAAGGCAAATTAATCCAATCTGCGGTCATACCGTCAGTAGAGCTAACCGCTCTCAAAACAACGCATTTTTCGTATGTTCTTTCATCACCCATAACACCAACACTTTGTACTGGCAATAAAATTGCGCCAGCTTGCCAAATTGAATTATATAGCCCCTCCTCTTTCAAACTGTTTATAAAAATCGAATCTACCTCTTGTAACAAACTAACTTTTTCAGAAGTTATATCTCCC
>PBVB01000094.1 GCA_002728075.1 Flavobacteriaceae bacterium | reverse complement strand
AAATAAGTTTTTAAAAATTACAGGTGCTGAAAGTTTGTCTTTAGCTGGAAATATATTTTTAGGTCAAACTGAATCCCCAATTCTTATAAAACCCTATCTAGAAAAAATGACCAAATCCCAACTTTTCATAGTCATGGTTGGTGGGATGTCAACCGTTGCTGGAAGTGTATTAGCTGCTTATATTGGGTTACTTGGAGGGAATGACATAAATGAACAACTTAAATTTTCAAACCATTTACTAACTGCATCTGTTATGGCCGCCCCTGGAGCTGTTGCCATTTCTAAAATAATATTTCCAGAGGAAACAAAAAGTGTAAAAGAAGAAATAAAGATTGAAACAAAAAATAAAAATGGGAATATACTATTATCTATAACCGAGGGGACTGTTGAAGGTGTAAAACTAGCTGTGAATGTGGGGGCAATGCTATTGGTATTCATTGCCTTTATAGCTCTATTGAACGACATAATGTGGCTAATAGGTGGGTCATTAAACTTTAACACTCTAATATCGGAATCAACTAGTTTTGATCAGTTTTCAATTGAATTTGTGTTGGGACACGTTTTTGCACCGCTAATGTGGTTGATAGGGGTAACATATCAAGAGTGTGCTATAATGGGTCAGTTATTAGGAGTTAAAATTGTTTCAAGCGAATTTGTTGCGTTCATACAATTAGCCGATTTAAAAAACATAAACAACTCAATTGAACTTTTAAGCAAAAAATCAATCACAATGGCAACATTCATGTTGTGCGGATTTGCAAATTTGACTTCTATCGGAATTCAAATCGGAGGAATTGGAGTTTTAGCCCCAGCACAAAGAAAAAATTTATCTGAATTGGGTTTTAGGGCAATGATTGCTGGAACAATTGTTTCATTGATTTCTGCTTGTTTTGCAGGAGTTTTAATCAGTTAATTTTTGGAATATTTCCAGAGCGAGACAAAAGCAATAAAGGTTAAAAGCAATAATAGTATTGCTTGTATATTTTTGCCATATATAAAAAACCCTACACTAAACAAAGCTCCGTAGATTCCAAAAACACTAATTATCATACACACAATTCCTCTGGGAATAGTCCAAAAAACTTTTTTTTCAATTTCCTTGCTATCAATTTCAGCTTTAATTTTATTCCACCCTTTTCCTCCAGGTTGGATTTTAATATAAAAATCTTTCAATGTGTTTAGATTAGACGGTGGAGTAAATAAGCTTACACTTACCCATGCTATAGTGGTAATAAATACACTTGTTAAGAATTGGATGTCTTGTTGAATTGGCTCAAACCCTAAACGGGTATGAATTATTTGCAAGTAAATGGCAAGAATGAAAGAAACAACCATAGCGGTTATCTCGCTGTAAGCATTTACTCTATACCAAAACCATCTTACAATAAATAAAAGGCCTGTACCAGCCCCAATTTGTAATAAAATTTGAAATGCTTGCAGAGCATTGTTTAGAAGAAGAGCAAAACAGGCAGATAAAAACATCAAAACGAGAGTTGAAAACCTTCCGATTAATACTTTTTTGGAATCAGGAGAATTTGAATTTATGAATCTTGAATAAAAATCATGAACAATATATGAAGAACCCCAATTTAGATGTGAAGATATAGTTGACATAAATGCAGCTATAAGTGATGCAACCATTAAACCAATGACACCTTTAGGCAACAAAGTCATCATTGCTGGGTATGCTAAGTCATTTTTTAAAAAATTTTCATCAATCCCTGGAAACGCTACACTGATTGAAGCTAAATCAGGAAAAATAATTAGAGAGGCCAGTGCAATTATAATCCAAGGCCAAGGTCTTATTGCATAATGAGCAAAATTAAATAACAGTGTTGCCCATATAGCATTATTTTCATCTTTAGCAGACAGCATTCTTTGAGCTATATATCCTCCACCCCCAGGTTCAGCTCCAGGGTACCATACACTCCACCACTGCACAGCAAGCGGAAGAACAAAAATTGTAATAAAAACTTCCCTGTCATTTATATCTGGTATTAAATCCAATTTATTAATGACATTCGGATGCGAAAGTAGATTACTTAAACTTTGAATTTCAGGGAGTCCAATAAAAAAGGATGCAGACCAAATCGTAACTGACATTGCTAATATAAATTGGAAAAAATCTGTATAGACAACCCCTTTAAAGCCACCAAGCATACTATAAATTACAGTAATTGTTGATGCAATCAGTAATGTGTTTAATGGAGAAAGTCCTAAAATTATTCCACCTATTTTAATGGCTGCAAGGCACACAGTAGCCATAATCATTATATTAAAAAAAACCCCTAAATAAATTGCTCTAAAACCTCGAAGGAAAGCTGCCTCCTTCCCACTATATCTGATTTCATAGAATTCCAAATCTGTTAGAACGCCTGATTTTCTCCAAAGCCTAGCGTAAACAAATACCGTTAGCATTCCGGTTAACAAAAAAGCCCACCAAACCCAATTACCAGCTACTCCATTCGTCCTTACAATATCTGTTACTAAATTGGGGGTATCGGCTGAAAATGTCGTAGCAACCATAGAGACACCTAGCAGCCACCATGGCATATTTCTGCCGGATAGGAAAAATTCATCTGTGCTTTTGCCTGCAGTTCTAGAAGACCATAAACCAATTAACAGCGTAATTAAAAAAAAGATAAATATTATAGACCAATCTACTAATTCAAGTTTCATTTTTGGTTTGCTTTNTTAATTATCTGAATATAGTTTAAAATGATAAAAAAGTGATAATTTCTCCCNTAAAATAATTAGGTTTGATTAATGAAATCTTATTTATCTATTTNTACTTTTTTTGTTTTTCTTTTCAATTATTCCTTTTCTCAGATAGAAATAAAACCCTTAGAAAAAAAAATTGAGATAGATAAAACATCTAAATCTATTCTGAAATTACCGGAAAATAACTTACCGGACTATCTTAAAAAAGATTTCTTTTCTAAAGAACCTAATTTTGAAAGCCCCAAGGGATTTGAAAATAATATTAAAATGGAAAATGAAGAAGCATTCATAAACCCAGGAGATGCGTATTTAAAAAAGTTAAATTCAAATAAAATTGAAGGCAATGCNCCNAAATTTAAGGCTGACCAGTATCTTGGAGACTTTATTAGTTCAACNGAAAATGTTAGGATAGTTTTTAGAGACCATCAAGAACCCGATGGAGACAGAGTTCAAATAAGGTTTAATGATGACATAATTTATCCTAATATACTTTTAACTCANAGATANAAGAAGATGGATGTTAAGCTTTTAGAGGGTTTTAATAAAATTGATTTTGTTGCNTTAAATCAAGGCGAATCAGGCCCTAACACNGCAGAGGTAAGGGTTTACGATGATGACGGAAATGTAATGATGTCAAATCTTTGGAATCTTGCTACTGGCTCAAAAGCAACGTTTATTGTTGTAAAACAAGATGATTAAACTTATTGTTTATTAATGAATTCTATATTATTTAAAATTTAAAAGTTTGGATTGGTTAACTCATTTTATAAATCAATTGATAGCTCCTTTAGAATGGGTAATGCTTATTTTAATTGTTGGTGGCGGTCTATTTCTTCTTTTTGATTCAAAAGGGTTTTCTATTAAAAAAATCAATAAAGGATTCTCACTTTTATTAAAAAAAAATTCNGAAAAGGGGATATCCCGTTTTGAAGCATTATCTGCTGTTTTGGCTTCGACCGTAGGGTTAGGCAATATTTCTGGTGTAGCCATTGCAATTCATATGGGAGGTCCAGGAGTTCTAGTTTGGATGTGGATAACAGCTCTTCTTGGATCTGTAATAAAATTTTATAGCTGTACTCTATCTGTAAAATTAAGGAGGAAGGAGTTAAANGGCGAGCCATTAGGAGGTCCAATGTACTATATGACAATTGGAATGCCNAGGTCTGGAAAATTTTTGGCAAACTGGTTTTGTATTGCAGCTTTNTTTGGAGTTTTACCTGCTTTTACGGCAAACCAACTGACTCAAACGGTAGTTCAAGTCATTTATCCATCAGTAAATAGTGCTATTGACAGCTTTATTTATGAAGGCTCTTTTGGGTTATTGTTAATTTTAGTCTCTGGGTGGGTGATTTTAGGAGGTTTAAAAAAAATTGTTAAAACAACATCCAAGCTAGTCCCTCTTATGGTTATACTGTATTTATTGATGGGTGGGTGGGTTATATTAGTTAATATAACACAAATCCCATATGTTTTACAAACAATAATTTTTTCTGCATTTGATTTTAAAACTATTTATGTGGGTGGTTTTTGGGGTCTTGTCTTACTCGGTATAAGAAGGGCTGTTTTTTCTAATGAAAGNGGTATTGGTAATGCNCCNATGTACCATGGACAGTCTCAGACAAAAGAGCCNATAAACGAAGGTTTAGTTGCAAGTTTAGGNCCACTANTGGATACAATATTGGTATGTTCAATTACAGGAATTGTAATTATAGTAAGTGGTTCATATCTAGATACNGAATTAAATGGAATTCTTTTAACTCTAGANTCNTTTAATCGNCTTTTTTACGGGCTTGGAGATACATTTTTAGTGCTTATGGTGATTGTTTTTGGAATTACTACCCTATTTACCTATTCCTATTATGGTGTNAAGTGTTTAGACTTTTTGACTAAAAANAANTATGGATTCATTTATAATTATGTTTACTTAACAAGTATCTTTTTTTCTGCTATTTCATCAGTGAATTTTGTAATAAGTCTGATTGATTTATCGTTTGCTTTAATGGCTATTCCAAATATGATTTCAGTTATTTACTTGTCAAAACTTGTAAAGCAGGAAATAACTAAAACTAATTCTTTGGAANTATGATAATAAACACCTCCTGTTTTTTTTAAGTTAAATTCAACTTTTTTAAAGGAAATTGTCAATCTTAACTTATAAAAATTATATTTTAGTCATATGGAAAACAGTGTTGATTTTAAAGACATTAAGGGCAATGTAATCGACCCTATTGATCATACCAGAGAAATACTTGAAAAAAACCCGTTCGTTGAAGTTTATGTAGGAACTGATTCTCAAAGTTTAGCTAAAAAAACACAATATATAACCGTTATTGCTTATAGGTTTGGTAACAGAGGTGTTCATTATATCTTAAAAAAAAGCGGAGTCCCACAAATTAAAGACCTTTGGACTAGGCTTTGGAAAGAAACTGAACTAAGTATTGATGTAGCCGAAAACATAAAAAAGTCGCTGAATATAACTCCAGAAATTGATTTGGATTATAATGAAAANGAAAATTTTAAATCAAANAAATTGGTTAATGCATCNAAAGGATTGGCTAATTCTCTTGGTTACAAAGTAAATATCAAACCTCATATCCAAATTGCAACAAGGGCTGCTGATTATCATTGCAAATAAATTTTTGATTTGAAAGCATTTATTTTTGATCTTGACGGAATTATTGTTGANACAGCTAAATACCATTTTAAATCCTGGAAAATAATTTCTAAGAACTTTGGGTTTGAATTATCAAAAACTCAAAATGAACTTTTGAAAGGTGTAAGTAGAGAAGAATCATTAGATAGGATATTGTCTTGGGCAGGGATTTCAATTGACAAATTTGAAAAGAAAAAGTATTTGGAGAAAAAAAACGAATTATACAAAGACTTCATTAATAATCTTAGTCAAATGGATATATTNCCTGGAGTCAANAAATTAATAGATTTTGCTGCGATTAAAGNTATTCCAATCGCATTGGGATCTGCAAGTAAAAATGCACANCAAATTTTAAAAAAACTTGGAATAAAAAACAAGTTTAAAGTAATAATTGATGGNAATTTAACTTCAAAATCAAAACCCCATCCAGAGGTTTTTCTAAAAGGTGCACAAATCCTTGGAGTAAATCCAAAAAAAGTAATTGTGTTTGAAGACTCCATCGCAGGTATAGAGGCTGCTAATAAGGCAAAAATGGTTTCAGTTGCTATCTGTGGAAGTGGAAAAATTGAAAATGCAAGATTTAATTTTAATTCTCTCGATGATATACCACTTGAATTTTTTCAAAACGTGATTTAAAATGGAAACAAATATTTATAAAATAGATCCTTGGGAGATAATTGAAGAAGGATGGGACCCAGGAAAAGTAATGGGATCTGAAAGCATCTTCAGCATTGGCAATGGTGCTATGGGTCAAAGAGCCAATTTTGAAGAAGATTTCAGTGGTAAAACTTTTAAAGGCAGTTATATAGGTGGTATTTATTATCCTG
>PBVB01000002.1 GCA_002728075.1 Flavobacteriaceae bacterium | reverse complement strand
TTTATAATTATAAGATCTATTTAAAGATTCACTAAACCTATTCATAAATGTTTTAATTGGTCCATAAAGAGATTGGATTTCAGATGGTGGAGCATAAGCAGCAACTGATGAGACTATCATTATTCTTCCATGTTTTTTATCTAGCATTTCATTTAAAAACAATTTTGTTAGTGCAATTACTGAAGTTCCCAAAACTCTTATAAATCTCTCTTCATCCTCCATTGAGGTTTTATGAAACTTGTCTGGATTAGCAAATCCAGCATTGTTAACCAAGATTGACACTTCATACTTATTTAATTTACAAAATTTATATATTTTATCCGGAGCAGTTTTGTCACTAAGGTCAGAGGGAAAAACTGAGGTTTTTACTTTAAAGTTGTCAGATATTTCTTTGGCTAAATCTTTTAATTTATCCTTGGATCTAGCTGTAAGAATTGTATTATACCCTCTTCTTGCGAAAGATCTTGCAATTTCTAAACCTATTCCAGAGGATGCACCTGTAACTAATACAAAAGTATTCCTTGTTTCCATTTGTTTCATCTATCTTTCATTCAGATTTAAGTATTTGAAATTTTAATATAATTATAATTTATCTGACAACTTGGTTTTAATCCATGACCTATATAATTACATGATATTATTAAAAATAGGGAGTGACTCGAACCCAATCATAACTACCTGTTAGTCAAACCATTAAAATCAACCTCTGAACACCATGTGTTCTAAATTTGTTGATTTTTGAACACTATGTGTTCTAAATAAACCCTTTGTGTTCAACGATTTATAGAGGTGTGTTCTAAAAATCGGTTCAAATATAACTGAATTATCAATACTCACAACGATTATTTATATAAAGATAGAAATGAAACAATAAGTAGGATAAAAGTTATTCCTGAAGAAATACAGCGAATTAAATTATAATTATTCCACTTTAATTCTATACTTTTTCTTAAAGTTTTTATTTCTTCGAGGGTAATTGATTCTAAATTTGTTTTGTCTAATATTTCATTTAAAGGTATGTTTCCTGATACGGTTACACCAAAAACACCAATCCAATATATCACAAGAGTAAATACAAACAACCAGAAAATATTCTTGGGATACAAATTAAAATAGAATACAGGGACCAATGCCACGGCTATTATTGACCCAAGAAATATAATTCTAAATGCATTATTTAATATGACACGATTCATAGATTGTAATGCTCTTAGGTATTCAATATCACTTAATTTTCCAATACCAGGTTTCACAGCATTAGACCAAGTAAAAAAAATCCCAGCCATTAATCCCGTTAAAATTATGGCTGAAGCCAAAATAATTGTTTCAATTTTCATTAATTAATTTTTTTGAGTTTATAATCCAGTTAGTAATTTCGAGATACTCATTAGTATTTCTCTGTTTCGTTGATTTTTTATCTTTTCAAAATTCGGTTGATTATCCATTTGTTCATCTTGTATTTCTATCAGGACCCTAAAAGCCTCAGCTATTACTTCATCTGCCCCAAAATAATAATTACTAATCGTTCCTATTCTGTCAAAAAAATTATTATTCAGATTATTTCTTTCAGATAAAACTATTCCTTCAGAGTCAATTTCATAGAGTCCTAGCTCGATGTAACCTAATAAGGTATTGATTTGCCCAATAACTCCCTTTTTACCTTCATACGTGTTATATTTACTTGTAATCAATAATGTGTATAAATTTGATTTTCCCAATGAGTCTCTTAATTTAATTGCAAGGTTGTCCCCATGTAGGTCAGGATTGGTGATTAACCTGTTTTTTAATTCTTTTGGTAACCGAAATTTTTCTACTTCCTCAAAGCCAACTATTTCATAAAGCAATCTTCTATTATCAGTATTATTTCTCGTAAAAATATGGGACAATTCATGCACATATGTCCCTATAACTTCTTCCTTCCTTGGTTTTATCCAAAGTAATTTGGTCTCTTTTTTGGGAACAATAATTGCATTTTTAATAGTGTAGTATGCATCAAATTCTTCATCTCCTGAAGTTTTAATCAAATATAATGTATCGCTTAAAATNTTCGGATAATTATGTTTTATTTTATTTTGGGCCTCAATAACTATTTCTGAAACTCTATTTATCTCTTTATAAGTCCAATTCATAGTTTGATTTAGAGCATGGACTCTTATTAACTCATCGTTTATTTCAGGTTCATTTGAAGATAAGTCCTCTTCAAGTCTTATTGATGCATCCATATAATCATTCATCCGATTATAAAAATCAGCATCTTTCATATATTCAGAAGATTCTGACTTATTTAGAAATAATATAACATTTTCTCCATTGTAAACTATCTTAGTTTCTTCAATTGATTTACTCCATTCCATAGATGTCCAGCCGATAGTTGCACCTAAAATTAAAATTAAAAATGTCTTCATTATTTTTTTCTTCATTTGTAATTTATTGTTTGATTTCTCTAAAATATAAAATAATGTTTTCTCAAAATATTGAAAATTATTTAACTTGTTTCAATACTTCTGTTCGCTCGAACAAAAGTTAAAAACCCAAATTATCTTCATAAAATAATTCANAAAGGAAGGATTCGAACCGATAAAAAANTAGTGGATTTTATAAAAANATAAACCCTTGAAAATCAAGGGTTTATGATGGGCGGTCTGGACGGGACTCGAACCCGCGACCCCATGCGTGACAGGCATGTATTCTAACCAGCTGAACTACCAGACCTAAAATTAGATGTGCAAATATACACTAATTGATATATTATAAAAGAGCATCTATGTAATCAGCGTAAACATTTTTCTGAGAAACACCTACTTGTCTGTTTACTAACTCTCCATCTTTAAAAATTAATACTGTTGGAATATTTCGTACGCCAAATTGTGCAGCGTATTGTTGATTACTATCAACATCAACTTTTCCAATAACAGCTTTTCCATCATAATCTGAGCTCAACTCTTCAATGATTGGTCCTAACATTCTGCATGGACCACACCATTCAGCCCAAAAATCTACTAAGACGGGTTGAGAGGACTTTAAAACAACCTCTTCAAAATTTGCATCTGTAATTTCTAATGCCATAATTAATTTTTTTTGCCAAAAATATGAATAATAATAAACTAATTTAATCTAAAGTCTAATTTTTTTTCCTTTAAACTCTTTAATAGTTGTTCATTGATTTTTACCTTATATTTTGTTGAATTTAAATTTACTTTTAAGCCATCACCATTACCAAAAACATTAAAAACCAACTCTTGATCACCTTTGTTATTTTTTATTAAATCTTTAAAAAATTTAACATGTTCATCTTCAATAAGATCAATTTCAAGCTTTACTGATAATCGTTTAGCATTGTTAGATAAACTATCCTGAAGTTGTTGAAAATTTAAAAATTGTATTCTTGGATCTCCAATACGTCCAGAATCAGCATCTTTCCAACCTTCTTTAATGAACATCTTAATGAATACAAAGTTGTTTTCGTAAAGAAAATGTTTGAACCTTAAATATTCTTCTCCGAAAATTCTAAGTTCCTGTGATTCATAATAGTCCTCAACTATAAATGTTGCCCATCCTTTTCCATTTTTGGAAACCCTATGTTGAACTTCGCCAATTATTCCTCCAAACCTAACTTCTCTATCAACTAAAGGCCTTAAATCCCTTAGATTAGACAATTGGATATTTGATAAAAATTTGATTGTATCTGTGTAATCATCTAATGGATGACCTGATATATAAATTCCAACAACATCTTTTTCCTTTTTTAATTGTTCGAGCTTAGACCATTTATCACATATTGGAAATTCTGGCTCAACAATTTGAACTTCATCAGAATCTCCAAATAAACTTACTTGCAATGAATTTTGCTTTTCTTGAAATTTAGAACCAAATCTTATTGCTTTTTCAATAAATGTTTGTCCATCTGTATTTTCAAAAAAGTATTGAGCTCTGTGTGAAGATGAATCAATTGAATCGAAAGCACCAGCTAAAACCAAGCTATCAAAAGCTTTCTTATTAGCAGATCTTAAATCTACTCGTTTAGAAAAATCAAAAATTGAATTGTATTTACCTTCTTCTCGAGATTTAATGATTGCTGAAACAGCACTTCTTCCAACTCCCTTAACAGCTCCCATACCAAACCTAATTGCATTATTTTCATTTACAGTAAACTTGTAGAATGATTCATTTACATCAGGTCCCAAAACGTTAATTGACATATGCTTACACTCTTCCATGAAAAAACTAACCTGCTTAATATCATTCATATTATTTGAAAGAACAGCAGCCATATATTCTGCAGGGTAATGGGCTTTTAAATATGCAGTTTGATATGCAATTAAAGCATAACATGTAGAGTGAGATTTATTAAAAGCATATGATGCAAAAGCTTCCCAATCTTTCCAAATTTTTTCTAAAATATCTTCTTCATAACCGTTTTTAACCCCACCATCAATGAATTTAGGTTTTAATTTTTCCAGTAAAGAAAATATTTTTTTACCCATTGCTTTTCTTAATAAGTCTGCATCACCTTTAGAAAAATCTGCTAGTTTTTGAGACAGTTGCATAACTTGCTCTTGATAAACAGTAATTCCATAAGTTTCTTTTAAAAACTCTTCCATTTGAGGAATATCATAAGTGATTTTCTCAAGACCATTCTTTCTTCTAACAAATGATGGAATATATTCAAGTGGACCTGGTCTATATAAAGCATTCATTGCAATTAAATCCTCAAATACAGTTGGCTTTAAATCCCTTAAATATTTTTGCATTCCAGAACTTTCATACTGAAAAATACCAACCGTATCTCCTCTTTGAAATAATTCATATGTCTTATTATCGTTTAATGGGATTGAGTCAATATCAATGTCCTTATTGTGTATGTATTTAACTAATTTGATAGTATCCTTAATTAAGGATAATGTTTTCAATCCTAAGAAATCCATTTTTAAAAGCCCTGCACTTTCAACAACAGAATTATCATATTGTGTTACTGATAATTGAGAATCTTTAGCTGTAGCAATAGGAACAAAATTTGTAATATCATCAGGTGTAATAATAACTCCACATGCATGTACTCCAACGTTTCTTAAACTACCTTCAATAACTCTGGCCTGGTTAATAGTTTCTGCTTGTAAATCATCCCCATCTGAAAGCTTTTTTAGTTCCATTGCATTGGAATAATCATCNGATCTTAATTCAGAATTTAATTTTTTATCNTCCTTATTAAATATATCAGAAAGNTTTACTGTGTTAGGTACTAATTTTGCNAAAAAATCAGCATCTGANAGAGATAAATCTAAAACTCTTGCAGTATCTCTTAAAGATGANTTAGCTGCCATTTTTCCATAAGTNATTATTTGAGCAACCTGTTTTGAGCCATATTTTTCAATAACATAATCAATTACTTTTGATCTTCCCNCATCATCAAAATCAATATCAATATCAGGCATACTAACTCTATCAGGATTTAAAAATCTTTCAAAAAGTAAGTCGTACTTTATTGGATCAATCTTTGTTATTTCTAAACAATAAGCAACAACAGAACCAGCAACAGATCCTCTTCCTGGTCCAACCGAAACATTCATTTTCCTGGCAGCACTTATTAAATCTTGCACAATTAAAAAATATCCAGGATAGCCAGAATTTCTTATAACTTCTAATTCAAAATCAATTCTATCAGCCAAATCTTTATTGATTTCGCCGTATATGCGCTTAGCTCCTTCATTAGTTAAGTGTCTTAAATATTCATTTTCAACATCATCATTTGTAGATTTAAAATCTTCAGGGATTTCAAATTTTGGTAATAAAACTTCTCTATGTAAATCAAAGTTTTCAATCTTTTCAACTAACTGGGTTATGTTAGAAATTGATTCAGGAATATCCTGAAAAAGCTGAACCATGTCACTTGGTGATTTGAAAAAATATTCTTGATTTTTTAAACCATATCTAAAATTTCTTCCCTTTCCAATTGGAGTTGATTGTTTTTCGCCATCCTTAACACATAACAGAATGTCATGTGCATTTGCATCTTCTTTATTTATATAATGTGTGTTATTTGTAGCTATTAATTTAATATCATAAGTTTTACTAAATTTTAGTAGTTGGTTATTTAGCACTTCATCTTCTTCTTCACCGTGTCTAATTAACTCTAGATAAAAATCATCATTGAATTTACTCTTCCACCACTCAAGCGCTTCAATAGCTTGATTTTCACCAACATTTAATATTTTATTAGAAATCTCTCCATATTTATTTCCCGAAAGAACAATTAAACCTTCTGAGTATTTTAAAACTATTTCTCTGTCAACTCTTGGCACATAATAAAATCCTTCAGTATAACCAATTGAGCACATTTTGATAAGGTTTTGGTAACCAATTTTATTTTTAGCTAAAAACACTATTTGATATCCATCATCTCTACTGCTCTTATCTATATGATTTTCACACACATTTAACTCACATCCGATAATTGGTTTAATTTTCTTTCCTTCTTCATTATTTTCATTAAAATTCTTAATTGCACGATAAAAATGAAAACAGCCCATCATGTTGGCTTTGTCAGTCAAAGCAACTGCATTCATTCCCATTTCAGATGTTTTTTTAACTAAGTCAGCAATTTTTGAAGTAGATTGAAGAACTGAAAATTGAGAATTATTATGAAGATGAACAAAATGGTTTTCTAAACCTGCGGTTTTGTCAGACTTGTTTATTATTTCTGTAACAACTTCCTCTTTAGTTTCTTTCTTAATTTTTTTGGATTCTTCCTTTAGATTAAGATGTTTTATTCCAAAAAGTCCAACCTTGTCTTTTGTATCTGAATTTAATTTGTTGAAAATCTCATTAAAATCTTCAAAATCATTAACATTAAAATTGTTAATTCTAATTAATTCAAAAAAAGCTCTTGAAGTTGCTTCAACATCAGCGGATGCATTATGAGCCTGTTGAAAATCATCGTTAAATAAATACTTATATAGTTCAATCAGAGTTGGAAATTTGAATTTACCTCTTCCACCTTGTATTTGACATAGATTTGCAGTTTTTTCAGTACATGTATCTAGTATGTTTTTTTCATTTAAAGAATTGTCAATTTTCAAA
>PBVB01000093.1 GCA_002728075.1 Flavobacteriaceae bacterium | reverse complement strand
AACCAAACCTAAGAATACTAAATCAGTTTCAGAAAAAAAGGAATCAGCTAAAACTAAGTCTCAAGAGCCAAAATCCAAAAAGGTAGAAGATTCCATGTCTATCAAAGCAAAGTCTCCCAAAAAGACTGAATCTAAATCAAAGCTAGAAAAAGAGCTTAAAAAAATTAAAAGTGACACAAAAGAGAAAACAGAAAAAAAGAAAAGATCTTCAAAGAAATCAAAAACAATAAATAAAAAAATTGATCAAGATCTAGCATCTTTTGATTGGCATTTTTACGAAGAAGGTCTTGATGAAATTGATAACAAAAAAATCGAAGAATTTGAAAAGCTAGTGTCTAAAAACTTTGTAGACACAACAGATGAAGATGTAATTGAAGGTACCGTTGTACACAAGACAGAAAGAGAGGCTATTATTGATATAAATGCTAAATCAGAAGGAGTTATTTCCCTAAATGAATTCAGATACAACCCAAATTTAAAAATTGGTGATAAAGTTGAGGTTATAGTTGACATGAGAGAAGATAAAACAGGTCAATTAATTCTATCACATAGAAAAGCTAGAACTATAAAAGCTTGGGAACGAGTTAACAATGCGCACTACAGTGGAGAAATTGTAAATGGTTACGTTAAATGTAGAACAAAAGGAGGAATGATTGTTGACGTATTTGGAATAGAAGCATTTCTACCTGGTTCTCAAATTGATGTTAAACCAATTAGAGATTATGACCAGTTTGTGGACAAAACTATGGAATTTAAAGTAGTAAAAATTAATCATGAATTCAAAAATGTAGTTGTCTCTCACAAAGCTCTTATAGAAGCAGATATTGAAGAACAAAAGAAAGAGATTATAGGTCAGTTAGAGAAGGGACAAGTTCTAGAGGGCACTGTCAAAAACATTACATCATATGGGGTTTTTATAGATCTTGGAGGTGTTGACGGTTTAATTCACATAACTGATTTATCGTGGAGTAGAATTATTCATCCTAGTGAAATTCTTGAATTGGATCAAAAGCTTAATGTAGTTATTTTAGATTTTGATGACAATAAATCTAGGATTCAACTTGGATTGAAACAACTAAGTGATCATCCTTGGGATAAATTAGGTGAAGATGTCAAAGAGGGTTCAACTGTTAAAGGAAAAGTGGTTGTGATTGCAGATTATGGAGCTTTCATAGAGATTGAAGATGGAGTCGAAGGACTTGTTCATGTTTCAGAAATGTCATGGTCAACTCATCTTAGATCTGCTCAAGACTTTGTAAATGTTGGTGACCAAGTTGAAGCTCAAATTCTAACCATGGATAGAGAATCAAGAAAAATGTCACTAGGAATTAAACAATTGACGCAAGACCCTTGGACTGATATTACTTCTAAATATCCTGTAGGATCTAAACATAAAGGCATAGTTAGAAACTTTACAAACTTTGGTGTTTTTATTGAACTAGAAGAAGGAATTGATGGATTGGTTTACATATCCGATTTATCATGGACTAAAAAAGTAAAACACCCGTCTGAAATTTTGACAGTNGGTGATAATATTGATGTAATCGTTNTGGAATTAGATGTTCAAGGAAGAAAGTTAAGTCTTGGNCATAAACAAACACAAGANAATCCATGGGATAAATACGAAAAAGAGTTTTCCGANGGCACCGTNCATGANATAGAGTTGACAGANATAGTTGACAAAGGNGCTACCATAAATTTTAATGAAAANATAACNGCNTTTGTACCATCAAGNCATATGGAAAAAGAAGATGGAAGTAGATTAGGTCTNAATGAAAAAGTTAAATTTAANATTATNGAATTTAATAAGGATTTTAAAAGAGTAGTNGCTTCCCATACTTCTACATTTAGAAATGATGANAAAAAAAATAAAGCTAAANNAAAAAATCAATCTATNTTNGAATCTAATGAAAAAGCTACACTTGGTGACATAGACGCGCTNGCAGACCTGAAAGAAAAAATGGATAAAAAGTAATTTTTTATGTGTATTTGTTATTTAAATAACTTTAATCCTTAAAACATCGAAANTATATTTAATATATATATTCGTGAAACAAAAAAAACTCCTTGATAAATCCACACTAGATGTATTGTTAAACAGATTAAGTTGCGAGTTAATTGAGAATCATTTTGATTTTAAAAACTCTATTTTAATTGGACTTCAACCAAGAGGTGTTTTTGTTCTCAANAAGTTGGTTGAAAGACTAGAAAATAAATATTTAATTTCAAACCTAAAGTTCGGAAAATTAGATACTACTTTTTTTAGAGACGATTTCAGAAGTAAGAAGAATCATCCGACGGCCAGTTTTTCTAATATTAATTTTGATATTGAGGGCAAGCGTGTAGTCTTAATTGATGACGTTTTATACACAGGAAGAAGTATAAGAGCAGCATTAATCGCAATTGAGTCATACGGAAGGCCTATAAAGATTGAATTATTGACATTAATAAACAGAAGATTNACAAGGCATCTACCTATTCAACCAGATTATGTTGGTCTTAACGTAGATACTCTACAAAACGATAGAGTAAATGTAAATTTACAAGAATCAAATATAGATGAAGCTGTTTACATATTAAAAGATGACAATGAAACAAATTTCAGTTAAAAATCTTTTAGGAGTAAAATACCTATCGAAAGATGATATTAATTTAATCTTTGATACCGCTGATAGTTTTAAAGAAATTTTAAATAGGAAAATAAAAAAAGTTCCTACGCTCACTGGTATTACAATTGCTAATCTATTTTTTGAAAATTCAACTAGAACAAAATTATCTTTTGAATTAGCAGAAAAAAGATTAAGTGCAGATGTAATAAACTTCTCAAAAACAGGATCTTCAATTTCAAAAGGNGAGACACTTATTGACACAGTTAATAACATTTTAGCTATGAAAGTGGATATGATTATAATAAGGCATCCAAGCCCAGGTGCAGCTGAATTTTTGACAAGGAACACAAACTCATGCATTGTTAATGCAGGGGATGGAACACATGAACACCCAACTCAAGGTTTACTTGACACATACTCTATCAACGAAAAATTAGGTACAGTAGATAATAAAAGGATTCTTATTTTAGGGGATATTTTACATTCAAGAGTCGCGTTATCAAATATTTTTGCTCTAAAAATTTTAGGTGCAAAAATAAAAGTTTGTGGTCCAAAAAGTTTGATTCCTAAATTCATTAATAATNTAGATGTCAGTTACGAGCCAAACNTAGAGAATGGTCTCGCATGGTGTGACGCAGTAAATATTTTGAGAGTTCAAAATGAGAGAATGAATGAAACTTATTTTCCTTCTTTGAGAGAATATCATAATTTATATGGAGTCAAAATGTCTTCAATAAAGAAATTGAGAAAAAAAATCNTAATATTACANCCAGGACCAATTAANAGAGGNGTTGAAATCACCTCTGAGGTATTGGATAATAAAAAAACAATTGTACTTGACCAAGTTGAAAATGGAGTTGCAATAAGAATGGCAGTTTTGTACCTTTTAGCCACAAAGACTAAAGATATAACTGATTTTAATTAACTATGTTAAGGCTACCTTAGTATAAATTAAAATCAGTGAATTCAAAATGAATTTTCATAATGAAATTAACTATATTAGGCGCTAGTGCATCAACTCCGAAATTAAATAAACACACTACATCACAACTTTTAAAAATCAAAAATCATCTTATTTTGATTGATTGCGGAGAAGGAATACAAATGCAATTAAGAAAATTTAAGGTTAGTTTTACTAAGATTAGCCATATTTTTATTTCACATTTACATGGAGANCATTATTTTGGATTAATAGGNCTAATTTCAACTTTTCGTCTTTTGGGAAGAGAAAATGATTTAAATATTTATGCACCAGAAGGTTTGCAAGAATTAATTAATTTACAGCTAAAGTTGTCTGGTTCATGGTTAAATTATAAGGTCATTTTTCATACTCTCAAAAGTAAGAGTCAAAAAATCATTTTCAATAACGAGGATTTTATAGTTAAAACAATACCCCTAAATCACAGAATATATACCAATGGTTTTTTGTTTGAAGAAAAATTTGATGAAAGAAATATTTATAAATCAAAAATTAAGCAATATAAATTAGAAATAAATGACATTAAGAAGATAAAAAAAGGTGAAGATATTATTCTTAAAAATGGAAAAAAGCTAGAAAACTCAATATTTATTAAAAAATCAAAGAAATCTAAAAAATTTGCATTTTGTAGTGACACTGCATACTATGAAAAAATTATTGAATNTATTAAATTCGTCGATTGCCTTTACCATGAATCTACATTTTTGGATTCCCATTCTGATTTAGCAAAAAAAACTAAGCACAGCACAGCCTCTGATGCAGGAAAAATTGCAAGTGCGGCTAATGTAGGTAAATTGATTTTGGGACATTTTTCTAACAGATACAGAAGTCAAGATGAGTTCTTAAAAGAAGCAAAATTTCATTTCGAAAACGTTGAACTGGCTATTGAAGGCAACGAATTTGATATATAAAGTTTATAGATAGTTATGTGTAATTATTAATTTTGGTAGTGAATATGAATGAAATTGGAGACTTAAGTAATATGAGAAAATCTTATGAAAAGGGTTTAATATCTGATGAATTTAAAAGTTTTAGCCCCTTTTTTATTTTTAAAAAGTGGTTTGAAGAGGCTGAAAAAGATTCTACAATTTTAGAACCTAACGCAATGATTTTGTCAACAATAAATAATAAGCAACAACCAAAATCTCGTGTTGTTTTACTTAAAAAGTTTGATTTAAATGGATATACCTTTTTTACAAATTACAATAGTGAAAAGGGTAAGTCGATTTTAAATAACAATAACGTATGTCTTAATTTTTATTGGGCTTCTTTAGAAAAACAAATAATAATAAAAGGCAAGGCTAGCAGAATTTCTGAAAATGAATCGAATGATTATTTTAATTCAAGACCACTTGGCAGCCAAATTGGAGCTATTGTATCCAATCAGAGTGAAATTATTGAGAGTAGAGATATTTTAGAAAAAAAATTTGATGAACTAAATAATTATTACTCTAAAGTTAGACCAAAAAAGCCAACAAATTGGGGAGGTTACATAGTTAAACCTCATTTATTTGAATTCTGGCAGGGGAGAAAAAATAGATTACATGATCGTTTAGAATTTAAACTAGATGGTAATATTTGGAATTCTAATAGATTGTCACCGTAATTTATGAAAAAATTAGTTTTTTTACGCCACGCTAAATCTTCATGGGATTATCATGTTGAAGATTTCGATAGACCTTTGTCCGNAAGAGGTATTAATGATATTAATAGGGTATCGTTAAGAAATATTAATTTTTTTAAAAAATTTCATATTTTTTTAACAAGTCCTGCAAACAGAGCTTTTCATACTGCTACTATATTAACTCGAAATGTTTTTAAAACTCATAAAAATTTAAGAGTAATTGAAGAATTATATTCATTTAACTATAAAAATGTAATCGAGTATGTTTACAAATTAGATAATAAGTATTCAAATGTTGTTTTAGTTGGACATAATCCAGCATTTTCTATAGCAGCAGAATACTTATCAGAAGTACCCCCTCCTGAATTGAAAACATCTGATTGGATAATGCTAGAATTTAAACAAAACTATTGGTCAAAGATNAATCTTGGAAGTTATATNTATGAATCAAAAAAAAGCTAAAAACAAAAATTTTGATTTTGTCAATAGAGAGTTGAGTTGGCTCAATTTCAATGAAAGAGTTCTAGAAGAAGCTTCTGATAGAACAGTTCCGCTTATTGAGAGACTTAGATTCCTAGGAATTTTTTCTAATAATTTAGATGAATTTTTTCAAGTAAGATTTGCGTCTGTTAAAAGAATCGCTCAGTCTGGCAAGTCAGGTAAAAAAGTTTTAGGCGGTATAGAAGCTAAAGAGCTATTGAAATTAATTACAAATAAGGTAATAGAACATCAACAAAAAAGTAACTCAATTTTAAATGAAATTGAAAATGAATTAAAGAAGGAAAGAATTTACTTCATTAATGAAAAACAAGTTAAACCTCACCAAATTCAATATCTTACCGATTATTTTTTAGAAAAAGTAAGCCCATCTTTGGTAACTGTAATTTTAAAAGAAGAGTATCAAGATTTTACAGACAATAAAACTTTTTTAGCAATTAAAATGGAATTGAATTCAAAACTCAAAAATCCTTTNGAACAAAATANAATTTACGCATTCATTGAACTTCCCAAACAGCTAGAACGTTTTATTGTTTTGCCAATCGATGAAAATGGCAACCAGTTCATAATGTTGCTTGACGATCTCATAAGATTCCATTTTCATNTGATTTTCAGCATGTTTGATTATAAAAAAATTCAGGGTCATATGTTCAAAATAACACGTGATGGAGAATTGGACATTGAAGAAAATTTTGGTAAAAGTTATGCAGAAAAAATAATGAATAGCGTTAGAGACAGAATTTTTGCAGATCCAGTTAGACTAGTTCATGACAAAAATATTGACCCTATAACTTTACAAAAGGTTATGGATAAACTTGGGGTAAAATCACAAAAAAGTCTAATCCCTGGAGGTCGTTATCATCGACGTGCAGATTATATGAAATTTCCAAGTCTNGGNAGAAATGACTTGATGTATCAAAAAAACATTCCTTTGTCTGTTAAAAATCTTGGATTGGAAAAAAACATAATGCAAGCTGTTTCTAAAAAAGATTATTTAATCTATACCCCTTATCATAGTTTTTCTTATTTAATCAAGTTTTTAAGGGAGGCTGCTCTTGACCCAAATGTTAAAACAATCAAAATAACCCTTTATAGATTGGCTAAATATTCCCAAGTAGTAAGTTCTCTAATTAATGCTGTGAAAAATGGAAAAAAAGTTGTTGTATATGTTGANTTACAAGCAAGGTTTGATGAAGAAAATAATATAAATATAGCTGACANACTTGAAAAATCTGGAGTCCAAATTATTATGGGTGTCAGAGGNTTGAAAGTTCATTCAAAGATTTGTTTAGTTTTAAGAAACGAAGAAGGTGATATTAAAAAGTATGGTTTTGTAAGTACGGGCAATTTTAATGAATATACTGCAAAAGTTTATACTGACTATACACTATTCACATCAAANCAAAAACTTTTAAAAGATGTATCCAAGGTCTTTNANTTTTTAGAGGTAAATTATGAATTTAAANGATACAANCATTTAATAGTTTCTCCACATTACACATATCAACGATTGGTAGAATTAATTGANAATGAAATAAAAAATAAAGTTTTAGGTAAAAAATCAAGAATTAGACTAAAATTAAATAGTATAACAAACTATAAGATAATATCAAAACTTTACGAAGCCAGTAATGCAGGTGTCAAAATTGAAATGATAGTGAGAGGTGTTTGTTGTTTAATTCCCGGGNTAAAAAATATGAGTGAGAATATAAAAGTTATCAGCGTAGTGGATAAATATTTGGAACACCCTAGAATTTACATATTTGAAAATTCCGGTCAACCTAAAATATACATATCATCTGCTGACTGGATGACAAGAAATTTTGAAAATAGGATAGAGGTTAGCTGTCCAATTTATGACACAAATCTTCAAAATCAAATTTTAGACACCTTTAATATTAGCTGGTTAGACAATGTAAAAAGCAGATTAGTTAATGATTTTAAAGAAAAAAATATGACCAAAAAAAATATTATAAATAGAAGATCTCAATTTGAGACCTATNAATATTTTAAAAACNTAANTCATAAATGAAAATTGAAAAATTTGCNGCAATTGATATAGGTTCAAATGCAATAAGGCTTCTAATAGCAAATGTTGTAATTAAAAAGGGTTTTCCAACAAAATTTATCAAAAGCTCAATCGTAAGAGTCCCTATAAGGCTTGGCGAGGAGTCATTCACAATTGGTGAAATATCATCAAAAAACATAAAAAAAATAGTTAAAACCATCAAGGCCTTTAAATATATCATTAATGTTAATGAGGTTAAAAGTTCACTAACCTTTGCTACATCTGCTTTAAGAGAAGCAAATAATTCAAAAGAAGTAATTCAAGAAGTTAAAAAAAAAACAAAATTAAAAATTGAAGTCATTGATGGCAGGAAAGAAGCAAAAATAATAGCACTCAACAATATTTTTAAATACATAAATAAAAATAGAACATTCATTTACGTTGATGTTGGTGGAGGTAGTACTGAGTTTTCAATTATAGTGAATGGGAAAAGGAAAAAGTCTAAATCCTTCAAAATTGGAACTGTAAGAATAATTAATAAATTGACTAGTAAAGATGTTTGGGATAAAATTCGGATTTGGATTAAATCTAATGTTCGTAAAAATGCTAAAATTGCTCTGATTGGATCTGGAGGGAATATTAATAAAATTTTCAAAATGGCTGGAATATTGGATTCAAGACCACTAACTCTCATAAAGCTTAATTCTATTTATAAAAGCTTAATAAAAATGAGTTATGAAGAAAGAATTATTAATTTAGATTTAAACCCAGATAGGTCTGATGTAATTATTCCAGCAGCAGAAATATTTTTAAGAACACTAGAATGGTCTGGATCTACAGAAATTTATGTTCCTAAAGTTGGTTTAGCAGACGGAATGATTAGACTTTTACATAAAAAAGAAACAAAACATAAATAAATTCTGAAAAAAACACTCACAATTGATATTGCAAAACCTGCATTTTTTTGTCCCAAGTAACCATAATTGAAAAAGATTTTTCTTGTGTTTTTTGTTTAATTAACATAACAGTGGTTCGTTGTTAATTTTAGGTTTAAATTTTAATAATCTAAATCCAGTTTTTTTCTTAAGTTTTCTAGCGATGGGTTCAATTCAGCTAATTTTTNAAACTTTTCTGTTGGAGTNTAGATNANATTTTTTTTAATTGAAATGTTTGAATCAACTTTTATCTCAATTGAATCATTTTTTAGNGANATTTTAATATACTCCAATAATTTTGGAAGTTCAACTTCCAATTCTTTTTTGTTTATATCTGAAGAAACACTATATCCGATATTGTTTCCTAACTTTTTNGGTTTACTTATTTTTAATAAAGANGCTATATTAAATTCTTTGTTTTGTAATTTAATATTGTGGTAATTATTCCAGCACTTATCCAACTCTTCTTGAGTAAAATCACTTTTATAACTTGTTGTTTTTGATTTTGATAAATCGTNAGTTATTCTTCTTTCTTTGAAAGTCTTTTTTTTTTCCACACTTGCTAGTGAGAAAGAAGAAACTTCTTTAATTTTTAAATCAAGCATTGATGATTTTTTTTCAATGACCTCTTTTTTGACACCTTCTACTTCTGGGTTGTTATTAAGAGTAGAATTTTCTGATTTTATCTTATTTGTGTGATTAATCTGTTTTTTTTCGAAATCATTTAAAACTTGTTTGTTTCTAGTGTTTTTTTTTTCTCCAATAGATGAGATTTTCATTAAACACACTTCAGCATGAATTCTATCGTTATTTATATTTTTAAAATTTATTTCAAATGAATTAGTAATTTTTATTGCTTTTCGAATCCAATNTAAATTGACCTTCTTTGATTGATTAAAATAAAAANTTTTTAATTTTTCACTTGTTTCAATTAACTTAAATGTGTTTTCATTTTTACAGAAAAAAAGATTNCTAAAATGATTNGAGAGACCAANAATAAANTCTATTTCACTAAATCCATTTGAAATTATCTTATCAAAAGCTACTAAAACTTCNGAGATATTNTTATTAATAATNTNATCACAAATATTTAAGTAAAGTTCAGACCCGATTATATTTAAGTTTTTTGAAACTTTATTAATATTTATATCGTTGTCACAAAAATTTATCATTCTGTCTAATATTTGCAAACCGTCTCTAAGCGAACCGTCTGAACTTTCTGCAATTAAGAACAAAGCCTCATCATCGTATTTTATTTTTTGGTCTAACACAACAATCTCTAATCTTTTCTTTATATCTATAACACTTATTCTTNTAAAGTCAAATATTTGACATCTNGATAAAACTGTTGGTAAAATTTTTGTTTTTTCTGTTGTGGCTAAAATAAAAATAACATGCTTTGGNGGTTCCTCTAGNGTTTTGAGAAATGCATTAAAAGCCTGAGTCGATAGCATGTGCACTTCATCAATTATATATATTTTATAATTTCCAATTCTCGGTGGTACTCTAACTTTTTCATTCAAATTTCGAATATCGTCAACTCCATTATTTGACGCAGCATCCAACTCAAAAATGTTGAAAGAGTAATCGCTATTGCCCTCTTGATTTAAATTAATTTTCTTTGCTAATATCCTNGCACAAGTTGTTTTACCTACTCCTCTAGGACCAGAAAATAGTAAAGCTTGGCCTAGCTTACCTTTATTTATTGCATTTTCAAGAGTGCTAGTAACAGCATCCTGTCCAACTACCTCTTTGAACGATTTAGGTCTATATTTTGTTGCTGAAATTTGGTATTTAGCCATTAATTCAAAAATATAAAAAGCTGGTTTAATTTTTTAATCAAAATTTAAAATTAGATAAAAATTGTTAACAATATTATACATTTGTCACGCAGGTCTTCTTATCGCTCTAATTTTAGAGAGGAAAGTCCGGACACCATAGAGCAGTATAGCGGGTAACACCCGTCGATTATCTTTGTGATAATTAGGACTAGTGCAACAGAAAGAATGTACAGATAAGCTGTAGTGAAATCTTGTAAACTCTATATGGTGAAACGCCAAATAAATCTGCGCTTAAGAATTGCTCGTTCTTTGTAGAAGGGTAGGCGGTTTGAGTTTTTAAGTAATTAAAAACCTAGATAAATGATAAGACTCGACAGAATCCGGCTTATGGCCTGCACTTTTTTTATTTAAAAAAACTTAACGAAGTTGTTCCATATGTTCTTCTATCAAATAAAAATTCACTTTTTTCAATTATATTTTTTTTGTGGTGCTCAATAATTAGAATTCCATTTTTTTTTAAAATCTTTTTACCAAAGATTATATCTATTAGGGCCTCTATTTGTCCTTTTGAATATGTATATGGCGGATCTGCAATAATTAAATTAAATTTTGATNTTGTGATTTTTAAAAATTGANATACTGGGTAATTAACAACATTTAAATTAATGTCAAGCATTTTAGAAAAATTATTTATAAACTTAACACATTTGANATTTTTTTCAACGGAGGTTATTTTTTTTACACCCCTTGAAGCTAACTCATAACTAATATTACCGCTACCCGAAAATAGGTCAAGAGCACTGATTTCTTCAAATATAAAATACNGATTCAAAATATTAAATAAAGACTCTTTAGTTCTATCGGTGGTAGGCCTTACATTTTGTAGATTATTATATTTTATTCTTCTTCCTTTAAACTTTCCTGATATTATTCTCATATGAGTAAAAATAATTGAAAAAGGGAGCTGGGTGATTAGAGTCTATTTCCAAGGTTTCTGGATATGTGAAATTTGTTATTAAGTGAAACTGTTTAAAGGCATCGTAGTAGCTTTGATACTTAAGAAATTTGCCTAAAAAAATTGCTTCAAATTGATTTGCTTTAAGGTAAAATTGTTCCAATACAAAAAATAAATAATACAGAAATTCTTCATCATCTTGATGTGGAAAGGAATTGAAGAGCAGTAATTGCGAACCTTGGTAAATAAATAAATCGAAAAAGTTNCTTCTAAGATGAATAAAAATACTTTTTTTTAAGCTGGTTTTGGCCAATTTTGATAAAAAAGATATTAATTCAGCTGCAAAGTGTGTGGTTTTAATATCNACACCCAAATTTTGAAATAATAAATCCCAATCTCTACTTTGAGGAAAAATAAAAATTTGATTATTTGATTCAATAAATTTTGTCTCAATTTTTTTATTTTTTAAATCATCATCAGTTAGAGATAAATATAGATTCTTGTTTGCTTCATCATAAAGTTTTTCCGGAACNACAACTCCATTGCTTTCAAATGAAATACACTTAGTATTATTTTTTTTAATATTATGGTACTTAATCCAAGTACCAAGACTGTCAGAATTAATATTTTTTTTTTCTAAGTTAAAATAAAGGGTCTGTTCTAAGGTGCAAAATGCAATTCTATCTTGAAAAATCAATATAGATAGATCATCTGAGGTTATTTTTTTATCAATTTGTAGCATCAAAAATTGTTGGCCAATTTCCATTTGTACTAACATTGGAAAGAGAACCNAAAATTATGTCTGGCCCATTGACACCGTCAACAGAAATTGTTTCATTTTCCTGCTTTAATAAGTCTTTGTTTTGATCAAACAAAACAATATTTTTTGCAACCTTAACCTCAAATACAGGAACTTTATAGCCATTCTTGTCAATAATCATTGATTTAATTTTAAAAACACTATCCTCTACACCTTCTACCGGAATGAAAGCCATCTTCTTATATTCCTCACTTTCATTAAATAAGGAATCTTTTACATTTACAGTTCCTAGGGTGTCAATTACAACAACTTCTCTCAACATGTCTATTCTGTATATTCGGTCATATTCTAAGTATGATGAATCTCTTTTTTCAATTANAGTGAAAATACCTTCATCAACAAACTTAATTAAACTGTCAAAATTATTTGAGAACACACCTCTTACGTCTTTATGGGCAATTTGAGCTTTCCTAATTATTTTTAATCTATTAATGACTTTAGTGTATCTTTCATTTTTAACTTNATTGAAAACTATCGGTCCATTGATTGAGTCGTAGATTTTATAACTAAAAAAGATAATTAATATCCAAAGAANAGCNAGAATACCTTTTTTCATTTTAGACTTTTTTGACGTTTTGGACAAATCTACAATTTTTTTTTATTCTTCAATGTTTGTTTAATTACAAATTTAAAATAGGTTATATTTGAGTAAATGAGAGTGATTGCTATAATTCCTGCGAGATTAAACTCAAAACGATTCCCGAGAAAATTAATGGAAAAAATTAATGGTGTACCCTTGATTGTCATGACTTATCAAAATTTATTATCCATGAAGATTTTTGATGAAATCATTGTTGCTACTGATAGTCAGGAAATTTCAAATATTATAAAAAATAAAGGAGGCCAAGTTTTTATAAGTAAAAAAGAACATTTTTGTGGAAGTGACAGGGTCTCTGAGGCGTCTAATAATTTTAAGTCTGATATTGTAATTAACGTTCAAGGTGACGAACCGTTTGTGAAACCTAGAAGTATAAAAAAAATAATTGATTTTTTCAGAGACAAACAAAATAAAAATATTCCTGTTGTTTCTTTAATATACGAAACAATTGACCCTGAAAAAATTAATGATGAAAATTGCGTAAAAGTTGTTACAGATAATAATAATTTTGCTATGTATTTTTCAAGAAGTAAAATTCCTTTTCCAAGAAATATTGACAAAAATTTTAGTTTCTACATTCATGTTGGGGTTTATGGTTTTTTAAGTCAATCGATTAGTCATTTCTCAAGTTTAAAACCAAGTAAACTTGAAAAGATAGAAATGCTAGAATGTATTAGATTTCTTGAAAATGGACAAAAAATAAAAATGATTTGTATTGACACCCCAACAATAGGGATTGACACCCCAAATGATCTTCTAGAAGCAAAAAAATATTTAGAATCTATTTAAAATGTTTAGCTACATATGTCAGGTTCTCACTTTCAAAATATTTAAATTCAAGGTTAAAGGTAATTTCCCAATCAATAAAAAACTTATTGTGTTGGTTTTTCCTCATACTAGTAATTGGGACTTTATTGTTGCTATTGGTGTAAGGACATTACTTTGTGAAGAAATCAACTTTGTAATTAAAAAAGAATATTACAATTTTTTGACTACTAATTTTTTCAATAGTCTTGGTGGCAGACCCATTGATAGAAGTGGTAATATGAATTCAGTTGAAAAAATTTCAGAAATGTTCAAAAACAACGAGATTTTTAGGATAGCTATAGCTCCAGAGGGAACTAGAAAACTTGTAGATAATTGGAAAACTGGTTTCTATCATATTGCTTTGAAAGCTAATTGCAAGATACTGCCAGTTGCCTTTGATTGGAAAAAGCGTGAGGTTAAAATATTCGAGGTTTTTACTCCAACAAATAACTTCACAAATGATTTAAAATCTTTAAAATCATTGTTTAAAGGGGTAAAAGGTAAAATCCCAGAAAACAGCAATCTTTAGAATTTATTTAAGGTTGCTAAAAACACTTATAACATCATCATCTTCTTCGATTAAATTTATAAGTGTATTTACCTCTTCTTTTTTTGATTCTTCTAATTCTAAAGTATTTATTGGAATTCTTTCAAATTGTGTTGATAAAATATTAACGGGTATGTTTTCTAATTTTTCTTGAATTGAGCCAAATTTGTCAAAGGGTCCATAAATATATACATCACCATCAATAGTGAAAAGTTCATCTATGCCGTAGTCTATTAAATCCAATTCAAGTTCTTCCAGATCAAAACCTTTTGGATTAAATCTAAAGTTACACTTATGTTCAAACATATATTCTACTGAACCTGAAATACCAAGAGATCCTCCAAATTTATTAAAATAGCTTCTTATGTTTGCGACTGTTCTATTATTGTTATCTGTGGCTGTTTCAATCAATAATGCTATTCCATATGGTGCGTATCCTTCAAAAAGGATTTTTTTGTAACCAATCATATTAGATTCATTTGCTTTTTTAAGTGCCCTTTTGATATTTTCTTTTGGCATATTAGCACTTTTTGCATTTTGTATTAAAGCTCTAAGTTTTGAATTTGTTTTGGGATCTGTTCCTCCTTCTTTAGCGCAAATAGTTATCTCTTTAACAATCTTTGTAAAGATTTTTGCCATTGAGGACCACCGTTTAATTTTTCTACTTTTTCTAAATTCAAATGCTCTTCCCATTTTTCTGCTTATCTGTATATGAATCAGACAGAACCTCGTCACATGTAAT
>PBVB01000092.1 GCA_002728075.1 Flavobacteriaceae bacterium | reverse complement strand
TCAGAAGAGTAAGCTTCCCAAACTATTTTTTTTTCTTTATTTTTTACAACTGACATTTTTTGACCGTATTTTGTAGGTATTGCAAGTCCCTTAGCTCCCTTAAGAATAAGATATTCAGCTGTAATTAATAATTTTCCACAACTATAATAATACATTTTATTTTTTATTAAGAAATTCTCTCACATTTTTGTACGAAACATATTTTTTTTTAAAATATTCAATAGCATCGTTTTTTTGAATTTGATTAGCACCAAGCTGGTTCAATATATTTAGTAAATGCATTTTCATGTGTCCTTTTTGAATCCCTGTCGTCACTAATGATTTTATGGCGGCGAAGTTTTGTGCTAGACCTGCCGCTGCAATAATTTGCATTAATGTTTCAGCAGTAGGATTTCCAAGCAAATTATGAGCCCAATTAACTAAGGGGTGAAGTTTAGTCAATCCCCCGACAGTCCCAATTGATATTGGAATCGTTAATTCGAAATGAAAGAAACCTTTTTTAATATAAGAGTTTGACAAACCTGAATAATTTCCATTTCTGGAAGCATAAGCATGAATCCCAGCCTCAACAGATCTAAAATCATTTCCAGTTGCGATTACAACTGAATCTATACCATTCATAATTCCTTTGTTATGCGTAACTGCTCTGAAAGTATCTATTTTAGAAATATTTACGGCACTTATAAAATTATCAACTTTTAATTCATTATTTTGTTCTAAATCTTCGACTTTACACTCAACACTTGATTTGACAAGGCAATTAGGGGTATAATTTGATAAAATACTCATTATAAAATCAATTTTTTCATCATTTTTATCCAAAAATTGTTTTTCTTCAATGAAAGATTTAAAAATCTCTGTAATTTTTTCAAGGCAAGTGTTTATGAAATTTGCACCCATCGAATCAATTGTGGTAAATTTTACAAAAATTTGATAATAAGAATCGATTTTATTATTCATGTCAACTAGCTCCAGACTATTAATACCCCCTCCTCTTTTTTCCATATTTGACGTAATTGACTTTAAACCTTTAATTATATTTTTCCTTATTTCTTTAAAAAAAGTTTTGAGTTTTACTGGAGAGCCATTGTAAAAAAAATGTACCTGTCCAATTTTTTCTACTCCTAAAACTTTGGTTTTAAACCCTCCGAGATTTGACCAAAATTTGGCGGCATTACAAGCTGCAGCAACCACACTGCTTTCTTCAATTGCCATAGGTATAGTGTAGTACTTTCCATTAATTAAAAAATTAGGTGCTACTGCGAAAGGTAAGTAAAAGTTTGATATTGTATTTTCTATAAATTCATCGTGGAGACTTTGAATTGAAGCATCGTCATTTAAATATTTAAATAAAATATTTTTTGCCTTTTTGTTATTATGAAAATGATTGTTTATTATCCAATCAATTTTTTCTAGCTTATTTTTTTTTGAGAAGCCATTCACAAAATTGTTCATAGCGTGGCAATTTTGTTAAAGATACCATAATAGAAGAACAATTTTTGCTTGTTATACAAAAGAAATTAACTTTAACATATAATTGAATTTTCGAGTTTTGAGGTATATTTTATTTTTATTTTTTTTCAACAGCGTTCTCTCTCAACAAAACTTACTTAATAATGAGCTTATATGGAATTTCGAATTTGAGCAAAAAACTTACAAATCAATATACCATTTTAAAACAAAAAACTATTATTCAACTATTGAAATTGATCGTGAACAAAAAAAATCAAAAATTGTATTAAGAGCTTATGAAACTGGAGAAATTGTTGATGTTATTTTAGATTCCTCATCATCTGCGATGATACCTTTCTTCACAGATTATTTTTTTTCAAGTAATGAAAAAAAAATAATTTTAGAAACTAATTCATATCCACTTTACAGAAGATCTAAGTTAGCAGAATATTACATATATGATATAGCACTTGATGAAATTAATTATGTTTTTAATGGATTAATTCAAGAGCCTTTTTTCTCACCTGATGGTGAAAAAGTTGCATTTGTTTATAACAGAAATTTATATATCAAATTTTTAAAATCGAACGTTATTAAACAAGTCACAGTTTCAGGAAATGAGAATATTATAAATGGCATAGCTGATTGGGTTTATGAGGAAGAATTTGGTTTAGTTCGTGCATTTGATTGGGATAAGGAAAGTAATAACCTTGCATTTATTGTTTTTGATGAAACTAATGTTCCAAAATATTCAATGAAAATTTTTGGTAATAATTTGTACCCATTCGAATATAGTTTTAAATACCCTAAAGCAGGTGAAATAAATTCCAGTCTAAATTTGAAAATATATAATTTAGAAAGTGAAAAGATAAGTTCAATTGATTTAAGTAAAAACAAAAATGATTATTACTATATACCAAGACTAGAATTTAGTTCTTACTCTAATAAACTCTTCTTTCAGTCCTTAAATAGACTCCAAAATAAATTATCATTAACAGCTTACNATCTAGATACAAAATCAATTAAAAAAGTATTTGAAGAAAANGATAACAGCTATGTGGATATCCAAGAAAAANTCTTTTTTTTAAATAATGATAATTTCTTATGGATNAGTGATAAAAGCGGTTTTGATCANATTTATNTAGTAGAAGATGAAGGAAAAAGGTTAAACCAAATTACTAGAGGNAATTGGGANGTTGCAAAATTATTGGGNGTAAATGAAAGTACTGTTTACTATTCTTCAACAGAGGATAATTCAATTGAAAGGGTAATTTATAGTATAAGTTTGAATGGTAAAAATAAAAAAGCAATCTCCCCGAAAAANGGTTTTAATGGAGCATCATTTACATCTAATTATAAATACTTTATTCACACTTTTGAGGATAGTAACACNCCNTTNNTATATTCCNTNAGAGAGAGTAAAACTGGAGAATTAGTCAGAANAATAATGGATAACAATGAACTTCTTAAAAAGTTGAAACCTTACGATCTTTCCCGTAAAGATTTTTCAAAAATAAATTTNAATGGTCAAGACCTNAATATGTGGATGATTAAACCNANTAACTTTAACCCCAAAAAAAAATATCCAGTACTTATTTATCAGTATTCNGGACCTGGTTCTCAGGAGGTTGAAAACAGGTGGAATAACAATCGAGACNTTTGGCACCAATTGTTAGCTCAAAAGGGNTACATAATTGNATGTGTTGATGGAAGAGGAACGGGGTTTAANGGCAAAAAGTTCAAGAAAGTAACCTACGGACAACTTGCTAAATATGAAACTGAAGACCAAATATCTTTCGCAAAATATTTATCAAAACTTCCCTACATTGATAAAAATAGAATTGGAATTTGGGGATGGAGTTATGGTGGTTTGATATCTACAAACAGTATCTTAAAAGGTAATGATGTATTTTCACTTGCAATCGCTGTTGCACCAGTTACTAATTGGAGGTTTTATGACACAATTTATACTGAAAGATTTATGGGTCTACCAAAAAATAATTCGGATGGTTATGATTTAAATTCTCCACTTAATTTTGCCCATTTACTTGAGGGAGATTATTTATTAATTCATGGTTCTGCAGATGACAATGTGCATTTACAAAATACTATGCGTATGGTAGAAGAACTAATTCAACAAGAGAAACAGTTCGAATGGATGATTTATCCGGACAAAAACCATGGGATTTATGGCGGGAATACTTCTATTCACTTGTACAATAAAATGACTAATTTTATAGAAAAAAAATTATGATAATTAAATCAAGTTTATTTGGGGGAAAGTGAATTTCAGTTTAACGGTTCACTTTTAAATCAAAAAACTCTTTTTGATCACCCCTCGGGGTTATTCGTTCTATTTTTCACTGAAATGTGGGAGAGATTCAGTTACTACGGCATGAGGGCAATATTAGTGCTATTTTTAACTTCTGCACTATTTAATGATGGTTGGGGTTGGGAAAGAAAGGATGCACTTGTTTTATATGGTTGGTATACGGGTTTGGTTTATTTTACTCCACTTATAGGAGGTTTTATAGCTGATAAATTCCTTGGGTACAAATTAGCTACAATTCTTGGGGCATTAACAATGTCCTTTGGACACGGATTTTTGGCCATGGAAAGCTTTTCAAATTTATTTTTTTTTGCAGGATTAACCTGTTTGATTTTGGGTAACGGTTTATTTAAACCAAATATTAATTCAATTGTAGGACAGCTCTATAAAGATAAAGACATAAGAAAAGATTCAGGTTATACAATTTTTTATATGGGAATTAATTGTGGCGCCTTTTTAGGAATATTGTTATGTGGCTATCTCGGTGAAAAAATTGGTTGGCACATTGGTTTTGGTCTCGCTGGAATTTTTATGTTTTTTGGTTTAATGCAATTTTGGTTTGCTCAATCAATTTTTGGAAAAATCGGTAGAAAACCTAATAGTAGTAATTCTAATAAATATGAACTAGAACTTTCTCAAAAAATCACTAGAATTGAATGGGACAGAATTTTTGTAATAATAATCTTTTCATTTGCCACAATATTTTTCTGGTGGGCTTTTGAGCAAGCAGGAGGATCGATGACAATTTTTGCAAAAGATTACACGAGTAGAAAATTATATGGGAATCATTCTTTAATTTTCAAATTAACAAATACCCTAATTACAATAGTGCCTCTAATAGTAATGACTTATGTATTAGCAAAGCTGTTTAGTATTACTTACAAGAAAATTTTAACTTCTAATTTTTTCCTTGGTTTTAGTTTCGTCTTAATATGGATAATAATTTTATGGATGATTAAAAATGAGTTTAACAGTGAGAGCACAGAAATACCAGCCTCTTGGTTCTCAGTTTTAAATTCTCTATTTATAATAATTTTTGCACCTATTTTTTCTAAAATATGGAGTTCTAATTTAAATACATCAGGGCCAGTTAAATTTGCGATTGGATTAGTCTTATTAGGAATCGGATTTGGTTTTCTTTCGTACGGATCTCTTTCAATTCCTTTTGGAGCTAAAACAGCTCAAGTAAGTATTTTTTGGTTAATTTTTGCTTATTTATTTCACACTTTAGGTGAGCTATGTATTTCACCAGTAGGATTGTCGTATATAAGTAAACTTGCTCCTTTAAGACTTGTTGGTCTTATGTTTGGCTTCTGGTATTTGTCAAGTGCTTTTGCGAATTATTTAGGAGGTATTACAGGTAGCTATATTGATAAAATTTCTAATATTAGTGGACTTTCTGGATTTTTTTTAATATTCACATTACTACCTNTTTTTGTTGGCTTTGTAATTTATTTATTTAGATCTTCTTTAATTAAAAAAATGCATGGATATGTTTAGATTTTTAGTTCTTATTCTTTTTTTTTCTTTAGATTTAGTTTTTTCACAAGATATTAAATGGATGTCTTTAGAAAAAGCTTTAGAGGCTCAAAAGGTTATACCTAAAAAAATCATTATGGATGTTTATACTACATGGTGTGGACCATGTAGACTACTTGATAAGAAAACTTTTGGAAACCCTGATGTGTCAAGGTATATTTCTCAATATTTTTATGCTGTTAAATTTAACGCAGAAGGCGACGAAGAAATATTTTTTTATGATAAAAAATTCTCTAACCCTAATTACAACCCAGACAGGAAAGGTAGAAATTCAACTCATGATTTCACCAAGTTCTTAGGAATTAAAGGTTATCCGACAATTATTTTTTTTAGTGAAGAAGGGGATCCAATTATACCTTTGACAGGTTATTTTAATGTTAGGCAAATTGAACCGTATTTAAAAATGATAAAAAGAGGCGACTATGCTGTTTTCAAAGACTCTGATGATATTGAAAGGTATATTGAAAATTTTGCATACAGATTTAGACAGTAACTATTTTTCAAACTTTAGTAATTAATTCCGCTACCTTTAAACTTGTTTTTTCCTTTCCTAATCTATTTCTTAATATTTTGTATTCTTTCTTAACCCTTAAGACATTTTCATTCTTTAAGAGTTGATACAATTCAGTTATAATATTCCTTTTTGAACACTCCTTTTGTATTAATTCCTTAACAACTTCTTTCTCCATTATAATATTTACAAGAGAGATAAATTTTAGTTTAATAAATAGTTTGCCAACCAAATATGAAAATAAACTACTTTTATAACAAACAATTTGTGGGACATTAAAGAGAGCAGTTTCAAGAGTTGCAGTTCCGCTAGTAACAATTGCCGCTGTCGATCTTTTTAGAAGATCATAGGTTTTATCATATACTATTTTTATTTTATTATCCTTCAAAATTTCACTATACCACTCTTTACCTATATTTGAAACGCCTGCAATTATAAACTCATAATCAGAAAAATGATGTATAACAGATTTAAAAACAGGTATCATCTTTTTAATTTCTTGCTTTCTACTTCCCGGCAAAAGTGCTATTACTGGTTTAGTAAATTTTAATTGCAATAAATCTTTATTTTTTTTCTCTTTGTTGATAATCTCAACTAAGGGGTGACCTACATAATATACATCAAGATCGTGCTTTTGTTTGTAGTAATCTTTTTCAAAAGGTAAAATTACATATAGGTAGTCTATGTCACGTTTTATTTTCTCAATTCTACTTTCCTTCCATGCCCATATTTGTGGACTAATATAAAAGTGGTTTTGAAAGCCATTCGTTTTGGCCCATTTGGCTATCACCATGTTAAAACCAGGAAAATCTATATAAATTATCTTGTCTGGTTGGTAAGCATTAATGTCTTTCTTACAAAAACTAATATTTTTATAAATTGTATTTATGTTTTTTAAAACTTCCCAAAAACCCATAAAAGACAATTGATTTACGTGTTTAACTATTTCACCTCCGATTCCTTTCATTTTTTCTCCGCCCCAAAATCTAAATTTGGCTTTTTTGTCAAGTTTTTTAATACTCTCCATAATTTTAGAACCATGCAAATCTCCGGAAGCTTCACCAGCTATAATGTAGTATTTCATTTATAGAATTTTTAAAACAGCGACAATAAAAACTAGAAGTAAAAGAGATAATATCAATCCATATGTATAATTTATTTTATTAAATTTTAATAAAACAAAAAACAAAGGAATATTTATTAAAGATCCAATACTAATTAGAGCTCCCAATCTTTTTTGAATAAAGAGGGATTTCATACTGTATGAAATTGATTCGGGAGAAAAAATTATTGTAAAAAAAATAATCCCTGCTAAAGTTGCAGTTATTCCAAATACAAAGCCTATTAGTTTTTCTTTAACCATTAAAGTCCCACTTATTTAATTCTTGTATATAATTCTTTGCGGTTAAATCAAACTTGATTGGAACTATTGAAGCGTAACCTTTTTTAAGTGCATACTCGTCTGTTTCATTTGATCTGTCATTATTAATAAAATCTCCAGTTAACCAATAGTATTCCTTTCCCATCGGATTTTCTCTTTTGCAGAATTTTTCTTCCCAATGCGTATTTGCTTGCCTGCACACTTTTGCTCCATTCACTTTTGTTTTCGGAAAGTTTACATTGAGCACAATGTCACTAGGAAGTTTATTTTTAATGACATTAATAGTAATTGATAAAATCAACTTTTCCGTGTGATCAAATTTTGCATCCCAGCTATAATCAAGAACTGAAAAACCAATGGCTGGTATACCTTTAATTGCAGCCTCAATTGCTGCGCCCACTGTTCCAGAATAAAGTA
The DNA here is from genome assembly GCA_002728075.1 of Flavobacteriaceae bacterium. Lineage (GTDB taxonomy): Bacteria > Bacteroidota > Bacteroidia > Flavobacteriales > Flavobacteriaceae > TMED96. The sequence continues at coordinate 9,114 of PBVB01000092.1, read as the reverse complement.
CATTTACTGAAGAATTTGATCCATGATTAATTCCTGAAACACAAATGTCAGGTTTTTTTTTAAGTATTTCATTAATACCAAATTTTACACAATCAGCAGGTGTCCCTGATAATTGGTACTCCAATTTAGCTTTAGAATGAATATAAGATCTAGAAACATACAATGGAGAATTTATTGTTATTGCCTGACTAGTTGCAGATTTTGGAGAATCAGGAGCTACAATTATAACATCTCCAATCATAGACATAAAGCTTACTAGATACTTTAGACCAGGGGCATTTATACCATCGTCATTTGTAACAAGAATAAGAGGACGTTTAGCCATCTTTAATATTTCTTTTTAAAGTTAGTAAATTACAAAACTGTAGTATTAAAATAATGTTAAAATCAAATAAATAATTTTGCTTGGTTTCATGCAAATACATAAATTTNATCCCTTTTATGATAAAATCTACATTTACAACACTCCTTTTATTTACATATNTTTCTGTCTATTGTCTGAATATTCAAAATCCAACTAAGGATAAATTACTAATAGAAATTGTTTCTTATGTTTTAAATAAAGGACATTATTCTCCTTCAAAAATTAATGATCAATTTTCCGAAGAGGTTTACAAAAATTTTCTCAATGGAGTCGATAGCCGACATTTATTTTTCATTCAAAGCGATATAGATTTTTTTGACTCATTTAGGTTTGAAATTGATGATCAAATTAAATCGTCAAAAATTGAATTTTTTAATCTTTGTCATCAAAGGTACCTTCAGAGGTTAGATCAAGTAAAGTCATTCTATCCGTCATTATTGAATCAATCATTTGATTTCACCATAGATGAAAAAATAAACCTAGACTTTAAAAATCAATCTTATTCCAAATCATTATCGGAACTAAAAAAACAATGGAGAAAATTTTTAAAATTCAATGCGCTAGGAATTTATTCAAACTTAAAAGAAGAGGAAAATCGAAAAAAAGAAAATAATCCAGAATATAATTTAAAAACTGATAAAGAGATAGAAATTGAAACTAGAAGTATTCTTAAAGATGATATGAAATNTTTTTTTGAGGCAAGATATGATCTTAATAGAAATGATTATTTTTCNATNTANGTAAATTCAATTGCTCTTCAATANGANCCTCATACATCTTATTTTGCACCCAGTGCCAAAGATAGATTTGATCAAAATATTTCNGGTAAATTTGAGGGTATAGGTGCCAGACTAACAAAAAGAAATCAAGAAGTTGAAATTGTAGACATCATTTCTGGAGGTCCNGTTTGGAGAGAAAACTCCTTAAGNCCTGGAGATAAAATACTTAAAGTTTCNCAAATAAATGAAACTCCTGTTGATGTTGTTGGAATGCGNCTTGATGATGTTATTAAACTTATAAAGGGCCCTAAAGGCACTCAGGTAATTCTAACTGTAAAAAAAGTCGATGGATCCATACATGATGTAACTTTAACTAGGGACATTATTGAACTTGAGGAAGCTTTTGCAAAGTCTACAATTATTGAGAAAGATAATATTAAATATGGTTTAATTAATTTACCAAGGTTTTATGTTGATTTTCAAGATTANGGTAAAAGAAATGCAGCTACGGATGTCAAATATGAAATTCAAAAATTAAAAAAACAAGATGTTCAGGGAATTATAATTGATTTGAGAAATAACGGTGGAGGTTCTTTACAGACAGTTGTTGATATGGCTGGATATTTTATTGAAAAAGGTCCNATNGTCCAGGTTAAGTCAACGGGAGGTAATAAACNAATTTNNTTTGANATGGATAATGGAATAGAATGGAATGGNGCCCTTGTTCTTNTAGTCAANGAATTTTCTGCATCTGCATCTGAAATTTTAGCTGCTGCATTTCAAGATTACAGGAGGGGTATTGTTTTGGGTAGTAAGCAAACATATGGTAAAGGTACTGTTCAAAATATGATTGATTTAAACAAAATAATTTCTGGTAATACATATGGAGATTTAGGAGCAATGAAGTTAACCACAGACAAATTCTACAGGATAAATGGTGGTTCAACTCAACTGGAAGGCGTTAAAAGTGATGTCATTTTCCCAAATAGATATTCTTATATTGAGGTTGGCGAAAAGGACCAAGAAAACCCTTTAAAGTGGGATAAAATTACTCCAACTTCTTACGAAACATTTATAAATGAAGATAAATTTTTTAGTATAATTGAAAAAAGTAAAAAAAGACTTGAAATCAATCCATACGTAAAATTAATTGATGATCAAGCAAAACTAATTAAACAAAGACAAGAAAATTCTGAATTCACTTTGAATTATATGGATTTTGTTAAACAGAAGGAGATAGAAGATTTTGAGTCTGAAAAATTTAAAAAATTGAATGAATTCAATAATAAATTATCTTTTTATCCAACCATTACAGATTCAGAAAAAATTTCCAATGATTCTATTNTAATTAAGAAAAGAGAACGTTGGGAGGAATCTTTATCAAAAGATATTTATGTAGATGAAGCTATTAATATTTTAAATGATTTAAAAAAAGCTACAGTTGATTTCAAGAAAGTTGCCCAAGCTACCAAATAGTNACTTAAAGCCTAGTTTCGTTAAGTCTATTACCATCAATATTTAGATATACAAAAACTAAAGTCGTAAAAGTATACATACTAGAACCACCATAACTTATGAAAGGTAATGGAATCCCGATTGTTGGTACCAAACCAATTGACATTCCAATATTGATAAAAAAATGAATAAAAATTAAACTGGCAGTACCGTAAGNATATGATCTNCCAAAAACATTTTTTTGCTGTTCAGCTCGAAATAATATTCTTAAAATAAGTGAGGTAAATAAAATTATTATAAGGGAGGTTCCATAAAATCCCCATTCCTCACCAATTGTACTAAAAATATAGTCCGTATGTTGTCTTGGCACGAATCTACCTTTAGTTTGAGTTCCCTGCAAAAACCCTTTTCCAGAGACTCCTCCTGATCCAATTGCTATTATTGATTGATTCAAATTATAACCAACACCCATAACGTCAGTTTCTTTTCCTAAAAAAATATCAATTCTATCTTTATGTCTTTGAGAGAGTAAATCGTTATAAGCATAATTTATTGAGTAAACATAAATACAGCTTGAAACAAAAACTATGATTAGAGGGATTATTGAAACTTTTTTATTTATTTTTTTTGACAAAAAATAAAAACAACCAAAAAAACCAGTTAAAAAAATTGATACATAAAAAAATGGTTTAATAAGAGCAAAAAATGCTAATATTAAAGATAGAGCAAGAAACAGAAGAAAGTTCGGATTAAGACCCTCTCTAAACAAAACGAATATAAAAGATAAAAAAATCAAAGCCGATCCAAAGTCGGGTTGAATTAAAGTCAATATTATTGGAATTAAAACAATCATAAAAACTTGAGCCAGAGATTTTATTTTTTTTAAGTCAATTTGAATTTCACTCAATAATTTAGCGACTGCTAAATTAGTAGCAAATTTTGCTATCTCTGTTGGTTGAATGCTGACCCCAAAAAAAGTATACCATGATTTGTGTCCATAGACAGTGTTACCGAAGGNGAAAAGCCCNAANAACAATATAATAGAAAATAAATAAATAAGACTTGAAAATCTCTGAAAGAATTTAGAAGGCGCAACTAATATTAAAATTCCTGAAATTAGCGAGAAAATAAAAAATATAAATTGTTTGAAAGCAAGGTTGTCAAGACTAATGTAGCTAAAGTCATTAGTATCGTAAGTAGAAGAAAATATATTTATAATTCCGGCACTAACTAATAAAAAATATATTATAATCGTTATCCAATCTATTCGAAATANTTTATTCATTTATATTAAAATTTACTCCNGATAGTGGTTTTTTATATTCATTTTCAAGACTACCATTTAGCATTCTTTTTTCCAATNTTGGTCTAGTAATTGAATNATTTAGATATTTTTCAATCATTAAGCTTGAAATTGGAGCTGCCCATCTTGAACCCCAATATCCATTTTCAATAAATGTAGCAATTGCAATTTTGGGATTTTCTTTAGGAGCAAAGGCTATGAATATTGAGTGATCAGTAAGTTGTGTTTTTTTTCCTTTAATAGTAGTATAATTTTCCACCGTTCCTGTCTTGCCACATACATTTAATCCTTTTATTTTTGCAATTCTTCCACTACCTCNTTCAATTACTTTGTGCATGCCATCAATTATACTGTTAAAATAATTGCTATTTATTGCGGTTATAATTTTTGCAAACTTAGTTTTCGTTTTTTCTTCGTCTATAGCTTTAACAAAATGAGGAGTTATATAATATCCTTTGTTAGCTATCGCACNCGCATAATTTGCAAGTTGTATAGGAGTAGCTAAAACCTCTCCTTGACCTATTCCATTTGAAATTATATTGGTTGCACTCCAATTTTCACCTACATATAAGTTGTTGTAAAACTCTGAATTTGGAATTAAACCTGGTCTTCCTATGGGAAGATCATATCCTAAAAAATTCCCTAGTCCAAAGCTCTCAAGATATTTCTTCCAATTTTCAACTCCATTAGCCGGTGAAGTTGAATTGTTAATTAGATTAATATAGGTTTTTGAGAAAAAAGTGTTACATGACTTTTGAATACTTCCAATTAAGTTATTTTTAGTTCCGTAACTACAATTACAATCCATATGAGCATTTTTAGCATAATAAAACCCTTTATTACATTCATACTTGGTTTCTTTATCGATTACTTTTTCTTGTAACGCAATTAATGCGTTTAGGGGNTTTAATGTTGAGCCAGGGGAATATTGAGCAAGTAAAGCTCTATCAAACAAGGGCTTAGAAATTGTGTCATTTGCAAGAGTTTTNTAATTNTTTGATCGCTGTCTGCCTACTAAAANATTTGGGTCGTAGGAAGGAGCTGAAATTAGTGCTAAAACTTCACCGGTTTCTGGTTCAATTGCAACTACACCCCCTCTTTTATTTATCATTAGTTTTTCTCCATAAGATTGTAATTCAATGTCAATTGTTAAGCTTATATTTTTTGCTTGTGAAGGTTCAACGTCATAGTTACCATTTTTATAAGGACCAATAATCCTGTTAAATCTGTCTTTTTGGAGAAACTTCTTTCCTTTTTTCCCCCGTAACTCTTTTTCATAGGATTTTTCAATCCCTTGCCTTCCAATTAAATCTCCTTGTCTATAGTATTTATCTCTAATCAGGTCTTCACTATTAACCTCACTCACATAGCCAAGAACATTCGCCCCACAATTGATTCTATAATCTCGTATTGATTTTTTTTGAATAAAAAAACCTTGAAATTTCCACATTTGTTCCTGAAGTTTTGCGTAGGTTTCTTTTGATATTTGATTAACAACGACTGAAGGCAATCGCATGGAAAACTTTTTTGCACTTTCTAAATTTACTATCAATTCTTTTTTGTCTATACCAGTTATCATGCAAAAAGATAATGTGTCGAACATAGACAAGTTTTCAGGAACAATCATAATATCATAAGCGGGCTGATTTGAAACTAAAACTCTACCTTTTCTATCATAAATAAACCCACGTTCTGGATGATCCTCTATTTCAATAATTGCATTATTTTGAGATAACTTGTCATAGTCTTTGTTTAAAACTTGTATACCAAAAAGTCTGACAAAAAAAATTACACCAATTACAATTGTCAATACTTTTAACAGGTAAATTCTGATCATTCTTTTGTGCTAAAGAGGTTTAAAATTGACATAATTATAATAAAAGTAAAGATTGAGTTTGCAATTGTCAATTTTAAAATTGTAAAAATATGTTTCCAGTTAAAGTACGAAAACGAATTTAAAATTAATTCATGAAGAAGAATGATTAAAAGACAGTACAAAATCCTATTAGAAATTAAAATTCCATCCGAAAATGGACTGGAAAAATCATTATAGTTTNGACCGAGAGAAAACTTATTAATCAATGGTCTTAAAAATGAAACCGTGANACANGAAAAGCTNTGGGATCCAGCAGATTGACCCANTATATCCATNANAAAACCTANTAAAAACCCAACTATTATAAAATTAAATTGATTNAAGTCAAATCTATGAATAATTAAGGCTATGATGTAAATACTTGGATTCATAAATCCAAAGAGATTTATTCTATCAAATATTAAAAGTTGTAAGAAAATCAAAAAACAGGAAAGTAAAAATACTCTTGGATAATATTGATTCATTTTTTTATTTGTAAAGGGACTCTATTTCCGGTTTATTTTTGTTTTTTAAAAAATAAACATGACCGATAGTACTTATATTATTTATGAGTTTGACATTTATTGAATAATATCTCCCGTCATTTTTAATCTCTATAACCTTTCCAATTGGAATACCTTCAGGAAAATATGCTGACATGCCTCCAGTAACTATTGTATCTCCAATATCAATTTTATTAATAATTGAAACATCAGAAAGGGTTAACTCATCGGGAACAATTCCTTCCCAAAACAAAGATCCAAAAGCATTTGTTTTTTTGTGTTTTGCATTTATTTTTATGTCCTTATGTAGAATTGAAAGAACAGATGAGAATTTTTCAGTAGTTTGATTTACTATACCAATAATTCCCTTTCTGCCGATAACACCCATTTCTTCCTCAACCATATCAGATGAACCTTTATTAATTATTATAATATTTCTAGAACTTGTTATATCATTTTTCACAACATAACCTGGAATTAAAGAGAATGGGGAATCATTATTTTTATCCTCGGAATTAGAATTGTAATTTTCATTTATGAGTAAAGACTTTAGATGTAGGTTTTCCTGAAAAAGATCGTTATTAATTTTTTTAAGTCGAAAATAAGAAGTTAGATTTTTTAAAGGCTCAGAAACTACACCGTTAAGGAAAATACTAGCTTTAAAAATCTTTGACTTATGATATTCGCTTTGGTAATAAGAAAAAGACAGAGTTATAATTGCAAAAAAAAAGTATAAAAAAAAATTTTTATATCTCAGTATAAAACTAAGTAACCATTGCATTTGAGTTATTTAAGAAGAATAGTTTTATATAAATCAATATTTTTAAGGGCAATTCCGGTTCCTCTAACTACAGCCTGGAGAGGATCTTCAGCTATATAAACTGGCAAATCTGTTTTGGTTGATATTCTCTTATCCAGACCTCTTAACATTGATCCTCCCCCAGCAAGATAAATTCCAGTGTTATATATATCTGCAGCTAGTTCTGGTGGTGTTTGAGAAAGAGCCTCCATTATTGCATCTTCAATTCTAAGTATTGATTTGTCTAAAGCCCTAGCAACTTCTTTATGGGAAACAATTACTTGTTTGGGTTTACCTGATAATAAATCCCTACCCTGAACTGACATCTCTTCTGGAGGATTTTCCAAATCTTCAGTGGCAGAACCAACATTAATCTTGATTTTTTCAGCTGTCCTTTCCCCAACATACAAATTGTGCTGTCTTCTCATGTAATAAACAATATCATTGGTAAACACATCTCCCGCAATCTTGACTGATTTATCACAAACAATTCCAGACAGAGCAATAACAGCAATTTCAGTAGTACCACCACCAATGTCTACAATCATATTCCCTTTGGGTTGTTTAATGTCGATTCCGATTCCAATAGCAGCTGCCATAGGTTCGTGAATAAGATATACTTCTTTACCGTTTACTCTTTCTGCAGATTCTCTAACAGCTCTCATTTCAACCTCAGTTATACCTGAAGGAATGCAAATTACCATCTTTAAAGCTGGGGTAACAACTTTCTTTTTTAAGGTTGGAACGCTTTTAATAAGCATACTTATCATTTGTTCAGAGGCATTAAAATCGGCAATAACTCCATCTTTAAGTGGTCTGATCGTTTTAATATTCTCATGAGTTTTACCCTGCATCATACTAGCTTCGTGACCTATAGCAATAACTTTATTAGTTGATCTATCAATAGCGACAATTGAAGGGCTGTCGACAACAACCTTATCCTTGTGGATAATCAGTGTGTTAGCTGTACCCAAATCTATTGCAATGTCTTCAGTAAGAAAATCAAAAAATCCCATGAAAATCTATTTCTTAAAAAGAAAAGTAATGCAAATTTAAGAAATTAATGCTTAAAATGACGTATTCCAGTAAATACCATTTTCATTTTTTGTTTATTACAATAGTCAATTGATAAATTATCTTTGATTGAACCCCCGGGTTGGATGACACATTTTATGCCTTCCTTGTTTGCAATTTCAACACAATCTGGAAAAGGAAAGAAAGCATCACTTGCCATAACTGCATTTTTTAGGTTAAAGCCAAAGCCTTTTGCTTTTTTAATAGCGTTTTCTAATGCATTGACTCTCGAACTTTGCCCCATACCTGAACCCAAAAGTTGAAAGTTCTTAACCAAGACAATTGTATTCGATTTTGTGTGTTTACAAATCTTTGATGCGAAAATTAAATCATCAATTTCTTTTTGATTTGGTATTTCCTGGGTCACAAATTTTAAATTTTTCTTTGAGTCAGTCTTAAAATCATTTTGTTGAACTAAAATTCCATTTAAACATGACCTATAATTTAATTTTTCTTTTTTTGAAATTGTATTTTTTAAAATAATTAAGTTCTTTTTTTCTTTCAATATTTCTAGAGCGTTTTTGTTGAATTTAGGTGCTATCAAAACTTCAAAAAACAGTTTACTTAAAAGTTTTGCAGTTTTTAAATCAACTTCAGCGTTACAAACCAAAACTCCCCCAAATGCAGAAATAGGGTCGCTCATAAGAGCACTTTTGTATGCTAAAGAAAGATTTTGTTTTGTAGAAATACCGCAAGCATTGTTGTGTTTTAAAATTGCAAATGTTGGTTTTGCAGTTTTAAATTCTGAAATAAGATTAATTGCATTATCAATATCTAGTAGATTATTATATGACAATTGCTTACCATGAATCTGAGAAATAACTTTTTTTAAATCTCCATAGAAATCCGCACTCTGATGAGGATTTTCACCATACCTAAGTGGTAAAGAACTAGTTGAACTTATTTTTAGTGAATTAATGATATTGTTTGAATTAAAGAAATTAAAGATTGCTGTATCATAATTCGATGATATGTCAAAGGCCTTTGCCGCAAACTTTTTTCTTGTCTCAATATTTGTCTTAGCTTCTAGGTTTTTTAAAAG
>PBVB01000091.1 GCA_002728075.1 Flavobacteriaceae bacterium | reverse complement strand
TGCCAGACCAATTCCCTTGCCAATTATAGTTGTTTCACGAATTCCAGTGTCAAAAACACGATTTTCACCAAAATACATTTGTAAACCTTCAGCACCTTGATTCACATCACCAATTTTACCAACATCTTCACCAAATAAAATAATCTTTTCATTTTTTTTCATAAGGGATTTAAAATTATCTCTCAGTATAATCCTTCCATCATATATTTTTTGATCATTGTATTTTGGTGGAACAGGTTCAATATTTTTACTTTTAAACTTTGTTTGACTATACAAATGAGAACTTATTTTGGGATAAAGTTGATCATTTAAGGTCTGAATCCAATTTTTTAATAACGAGACATCTTTGTTGTTAAATTTTCTACTAGTTTTCTTTGCTATTTGAAGTAAATCTTTGTATTTGAATTCTCTTTTGGCTTTTAAATCGTTAATCCAAATTTTTAGATTAACATCATTATTGGAAATAACTAAAATTTTGTTTAGAATTTCAACTAACTCTATACTTTTGTCTTTAATTGGTTTCTGATATGATTCCCATGCGCTGATTTTCGATTCTTTGACAATATTTTTACATGATTCCTCTATATCTCTGAGTTCAAGTATAGTAGCCAAATTATTATCTATAATCCAATCTTTAAATTTTAAATTACAATCAAAATCTTTCTCCCACTGAAGTCTTTTTTCTGACTTATATCTCTGATGTGAACCTGAACTTGAATGTCCCAAGGGTTGCGTTAATTCGTCAACATGAATTAATACAGGAGTATGATCTTTTCTGGCAATTTTTTCTGCTTCACTATAAACCTCAATCATTTTAGTATAATCCCATCCATTAACTCTAAAAATTTTAAGAGGTTTATCTTTATTTTTGCTTGAAAAACCCATGAGAGCTTCTGATATGCTTGATTTCACAGTTTGAATTTTATTATCAACTGAAATACCATATCCGTCATCCCAAACACTCATAATTAGAGGAATCTGAATTACGGCAGCAGCATTCATCGCTTCAAAAAAAATACCTTGGCTTGTAGACGCATTTCCTATGGTTGCCCAGCATATTTCGTTTCCTCTTACTGTAAACTTATTTTTTATATCACTGTCAATATTTCTATAGATTTTTGAAGCTAGAGCCAAACCAATTGATCTGGGAATCTGTCCTGCAGTTGGTGATATATCGGAACTGTGGTTATATTGTGATGTCAAGTCTAACCATTCGCCTCTTGAATTAATACTTGGCGTAACAAAATGAGCACCCATTTGTCTTCCTCCTGACATTGGTTCTTCTTCTAGGTTTAAATTTGCATATAGAGCAGAAAAAAATTGCTTTGGAGTTAATAAATTNTGNCCCATNAAAATTGTTTGATCTCTATAATAGCCTGCTCTAAAGTCACCCTCTTTAAAAAAGTGNTTTANNACGACTTGTGGTAACTCTTTACCATCTCCAAAAATTCCAAATTTTGCTTTTCCNGATAATACCTCTTTCCTTCCAATTAAACTACATTCACGACTTAAAACCGCTAGTTTNTAATCCTTTAGAATTTTGTCTTTAAATTCATTGAATTTTATTTTATAATTATCAATATTNGAGTCTGTTTTAAACATTACATTTATTGATTCCAATTTACAAAAATTACTTATATAGTTCTAAAACCATTTCCTTGTGAAAAGTTTTGTAAGAGTTTTTGGTTGTAAGGTTAATAAAAATCTAATTTTTTCTGAATAGGGACTTAAATCATCAGTTAATTGAAAGCCATTTGAGTTATATAATGGAAAAAATAGTTCCAAATAATCAGGTAAAATATTTATTCTCAAACCCGAATCATAAAGAAATCTTGAAGTTTTATTTTTATTTTTGATTAGCCCAAAATCAAAATATCCCTCGAGCCATTTCCATATACCGAATCCTGCGTTAATAGTAACTAATATGTCATTAGAGTAGGGATCATTAAATTTAGATTTAAAACCACCCTCAGCAAAGATAAACTGTTGACTATAAATTCCAGTTTGTTCAGACCGGCCAAGATATTGATATTGAAACAAATAATCAGTTGGTCTATCAAGTGCAAAGTCGAAATAGGCAGAGTTTGTGTTTTTCCAGAAAAATTTACCAGCAAATAATCTTAAAGACACTTGTCTTCCAGATTTTAATAAATGTCTGTAGTCAGTAGTTAAATAAATTTTCCCAAATTTTGAGGAAAATTCAGATTTTCCACTCAGAGTAAAATAATTTAAAGCACCTTTATTTGAATATATGTAGTTAATGGAACCAACGTTATAGTCTGGAGAGAGGTCTTGAAGTGTGTTTTTTTCTCGATTAACATATTGCAAAGAAAAAACTAAAGCCTGTTTTCTATTGTCCCTTAAATTTTTATTTCTTTTAAAAATACTAAATGATGTGCCCAATGATCTGTACCTTAAACTTTGATCATAATGATAAGTAGCAGAAGAAAATGAAAATGTTTTCAAATAATAATTTGAGTTTTCATTATANTTAGANAANAGTCCACTAAATGAACCAACNAAAGTTCTTTCCCTNGNAGAATAAAAAGGTTCTGCAACAAAAATAAATGGTCTTGATTTTATAGTCTTATTGTTTAATCTAGTTCCAAATAGAATTCCATCATAAGCATTAAAATTTAACCTTGGATTATAAAAAATTTGATTCGAAAATGGATCTTCGATATCTTTTACAAAGGAAAATTTAATTTTTTTAAAACCTCCTGAACCAATTCTCTTTACATTATTATTTCTATTAAATTCGGGTAAATCTCTATCTGGATTAATTTCCAAATACTGGTAGTCTTTGTTTTGAATAACAATTTTTTCTCCTATATNNTTTGAATCANAGTCAATTATATCAATTTTACTATTCTTTTTAAATAAACCGACCTTAAATGGNATTTGTATATTATTTTTTTCTTTTATNACTAATTCTANACTATCCCTTTNAAAACTTATCTTTTCNAAAAATAAATCAATTGAANTTCTNNTATTNAGATAATGATTAAAGTTTTCAAGTTCAGAAATCTTAAAAAANTTCTCAAATTTTTCTCTAAGCTTCNATACCANTTANATTTTCCTTTTTAACTATAAATAAAAATTCATTCATGTCTAGATTAAATGAATTAATTAGATAATTAAANAACAAACCATTTTGNCTTGGAATNCCAATTTGNTCATTNTAACGNGTTANTTCATTTTTTGGNAGAGTNATTTCNTGATGCAAATTTCTTCTTACCATNAACTCATGAAAATGGAGNAATAANTCATCAGATTTAANNTTTGAAATNTGATATCCTTTTAAAAAAAAACGAAGTATAGGTTGCTTTAATATTTCATCNAAAANTAATTTATNTGGGTANTNATTTTTNAAANATTTNAGCATTAAATAATAATATAATCCTGATTCAAACCANTAATCTTTTCGNGAATCAAGATTAAAATTTTCTTTNATTAGAAATTGTAAATAAACACTNAACATNTTAATTTCAAATTCAAAACTTCTGCTAAANGAATTTAGAAAAGTTGGCATTATTGACAATCCATAAAAAGGCCTTTTAGAATATTTCTCATCTGTTATTAAAATTTTAGTGGGCTGATCTATGGCGTCTATTGATTCAATAAACTGAAAAATGTTTTTTATACTATTTTTTTGAGTTTCTAATTTAAAATCCTTTGATTCAATATTGATATTAATCAGTTTTTCTTCAAAATCAAGTTCCTTTATATTTAAATCACCTATCAAAAATATTACCTGTTTAATTTTATTTGATTCAAATGCGTATGTAACCTCTCCGTTTTCATTTTCGAAATCCTTTAAATTAAGTGAAGAAAAAACATTTAAACTTTTGTCTATTTTTAAGTTGACACTGAATTTGGATTCATTTATTGGTACCTCCTCAAGATCTAGATTACTGTTTAATATTTGTTTATTTTTCACAAATTTGGAAAGAGTTATAAAAAAATTTTCGATAAAATATTGATTTCTTTTAATTTTTCCATACCCTGTGAATTTTGAGGAAGGAAGTTTTACAACATAAGATAAGTCAATATTAACAATTCCTTTTTTTATGGGCTTATCGATACTTATTTCAATAATATCAAGATTATTTCGCTTTCTATTCCATTTTGCCTTACTGCCATTAACATAAATATTTGANATTAAAGTATTTCCTCTCTTGGATTTTGCAGATAAGTAAAAACTTCTAGTATACTCCTCAACTAAACGNTCAGCTAAAGGACTTTTGGTTGAACTGTANGANTTTGCCCANTCATTAAGATAAATATTNTCTAATAAATCACTTTGATTTAAAAAGCTTATTTTTTGCTTTATTANCANTTGATCAGTNTCTGTNAGTAAAGATGCACTGATCGAATAATCAATNGATTCCTGAGAAAAAGAGAATTTTATTATAAAAATATTNATNAAAANNANGAATATTTTNAAACTAAANTTCTTTTCAANAATCATAAAGTTNAATTAAATAGAATNTTAAGCCGTTTTNTTATGTTTAANNGGNANGAATTNGAGTTCTTTTTTNAAAAACTTTCCAGTTAAGCTATTTTTATTTTTGATGATTTCTTCAGGAGTACCTTCAGCTATAATTTTACCTCCATTTTTTCCACCACCAGGACCTAAATCAATTAAATAGTCAACCTGCTTTATCACATCTAAGTTATGTTCAATAATGATAACAGTATTACCCTTATCTACCAATTTATTAAGAACATTTAATAATATTCTTATATCTTCAAAATGAAGTCCAGTAGTAGGTTCATCTAAAATATACAAAGTATTTCCAGTATCTCTTTTAGAAAGCTCACTAGCAAGCTTTACTCTCTGAGCTTCTCCACCTGAAAGAGTTGTTGAAGATTGACCAATCTTAATATATCCAAGGCCAACTTCTTTAATTGTTTTTAACTTGGTATAAATTTTAGGAATACTTTTAAAAAATTCACAACCTTCACTAATTGTCATTGATAGAATATCTGATATTGACTTCCCTTTATATTTAATTTCCAAGGTTTCTCTATTAAATCTTTTTCCAAAACAACTCTCACAATTAACATGTACATCAGGTAAAAAGTTCATTTCAATTATTTTAGTACCACCACCTCCACAAGTCTCACATCTACCTCCGACAACATTAAAGCTAAATCTACCAGGTAGATAACCCCTAATTAAAGATTCTTGAGTTTTAGAAAACAGCAGTCTTATTTCACTATAAACCCCTGTATAAGTAGCAGGATTACTTCTGGGGGTTCTTCCTATTGGATCCTGGTTTATATCAATCACTTTGTCAATATGCTTCAAACCATCAATTTTAGAATAGGGAAGTGGTGTCTTAACAGAATTAAAATAATACTTATTTAAAATTGGATAGAGAGTCTCATTAATTAAACTTGACTTTCCACTTCCAGATACTCCAGTAATTCCTATCATTGTAGACAATGGAATATTTAATTCAACTCTTTTTAAATTATTTCCGGTACAACCTTCTAGAATTATTTTTTTTCCTGAACCATTGCGCCTTTTTTTTGGAATTTCGATATTTAAACTTTTATTTAAGTATTTAGATGTCAAAGTGTTCATAAGTGTAATTTCCTTAAGATTACCCTGAGCTACTATTTCTCCTCCATTCACACCAGCTGAAGGACCTAAATCCACTATGTGGTCTGCACTTTCAATCATTTCTTTGTCATGCTCTACTACNATAACAGTATTACCAAGATCTTTTAATTTAATCAATGACTCNATGAGCATATTATTATCTTTTTGATGTAAACCTATACTTGGTTCATCTAANATATATAATACTCCAACTAACTTTGAACCAATTTGAGTTGCNAGTCTAATTCTTTGAGATTCTCCNCCAGATAATGATTTTGANGATCTNTTTAAGGNTAAGTAATCCAAGCCCACATCTAAAAGAAAACCAACCCTACTTNTTAATTCTTTTATCAANTCCGATGCAATTTTAATTTCAATATCATTTAAATTGACTTTCAAATTTTCTANCCAAACAAAAAGTTCATTCAACTCCAATCTGGAGATATCAAAAATTGACTTACCGTCAATTAAAAAATTATTTGCGATTTTACTAATACGTGAACCTTTACAGGAAGAGCATAAGTTTTCAATCATAAANCNCTTTGCCCATCTTTTAATTTTTGAAGATTCATTTTGATCATATTGATTTAAAATAAATTTTTCAATCCCCTCAAAATCAATTAAATAATTTCTTGTTAACCCTAAAGATTTGGATTCAACTTTAAATGATTCTTTACCACCATTTAAAATTATTTCCATCGCTTCATTTGGTATATCTTTAATCCGGTCATTCAGTGAAAAGCCATATTTTTTTGAAATACTGTCTAGTTGTTTGAATACCCATGAATCTTTCTTTTTGCCTAATGGTGCAATACCTCCATTTGCTATGGAATTTGAAGTATCTGGTATCACCTTCTCCTTATGAATTTCAAGTTTAAATCCAAGCCCTTTACATTCGTTACACATTCCTTTAGGAGAATTAAATGAAAAAGTATTTGGTTCTGGGCTTGGATATGAAATCCCGCTTTCAGGACACATTAATTTTTTACTGTAATATTTCATCTTATTTTCCTTTGCATTCAATATTATTACAGTTTCTTCTCCATGATACAAAGCAGTTTTCAGAGATTCATTTAGTCTTTTGCTTTTATTCTCAGAATCGTCCAACCTAAAGCGATCTATAAGCAAATCTATATCATGAGTCTTGTATCTATCGAGTTTCATCCCATTTGTTAAACTTATTATTTGACCATCAACTCTAACTTTTAAAAAACCTTGGTGAATTAAATTTTGGAAAAGCTCCCTGTAGTGACCCTTTCTACTTTTAATTATTGGAGCTAGAATTATAATATCATTTTGAGAAAAAGTTTTTTTGATAAGACTTAATATTTTATCATGAGTATAACTTACCATTATCTTTTTTGTATTATAACTATAAGCAACTCCAATTCTAGAAAACATTAATCTCAAAAAATCATATATTTCTGTTATAGTTCCAACCGTTGAGCGGGGATTTTTTGAGGTTGTTTTTTGTTCAATTGCAATAACTGGAGAAAGCCCGTCGATTTTATCTACATCAGGTCGCTCAAAATTTCCCATAAATTGTCTAACATATGCTGAAAAGGTCTCCATATATCTTCTTTGACCTTCTGCATGAATTGTATCAAAAGCCAAAGAAGATTTTCCACTTCCTGAAAGACCAGTTATAACTGTAAGTTTATTCCTTGGAATTTTAAGAGTAACATTTTTTAAATTATGAACTCTAGCTCCTTTGATATGTATAAAGTTTTCAGTCAACATTTAATTTAGTCTGAAATAAACTAATAAATTTGGGCATTATCATCACCTCTTTTATCTGCTCCAACTGAGATGTTGCCTATTTTGTCAACCATTATGGCATCAACTCGTCCAATAAATTTTGATTTCTGTAGATCAAATTGATGACCTATTGACTTTAATTTTTTTAATTCACTTGTATTTTTAAAGTTTGGTTCAAATCTAATAGAGTCAGGAACCCATTGATGATGAAACCTTGGAGAATCTATTGATTCTTGAATTCCCATTTTGTACTCGTATGCATTAAGGATAATTTGAAAAACAGATGTTATAATTGTTGAACCTCCTGGTGTCCCAAGTATTAAAAATAATTTTCCCTCTCTTTCAACTATTGTTGGAGTCATTGAACTAAGCATTCTTTTTTTAGGTTTTATAGAATTAGCTTTACCACCAATCAATCCGAACATATTTGGAGAACCAGGCTTGCTACTAAAATCATCCATTTCATTATTCATAAAAACACCAATTTCATCGACAAAAACTTTTGAGCCATAAGACCCATTTAAAGTGGTAGTAACAGAAACCGCATTTCCAAGTGAGTCTAGTATTGAAAAATGTGTTGTTTCGTCACTTTCTGCTACAACAATATCTCCGTAAGAAATATCAGATGACTTTGTAGCTACAAGTGGATTATAATTTAGCATTCTTTCACTTAAATAATCTGAAGATATCAAATGATATTCGGGTATGGACACAAAATCAGGATCACCCAAGAAATAACTTCTGTCTGCATATGATCTTCTTTCGGCTTCAATCATTAAATGCATAGCTTCATAAGATTTATATTCTAAATCTCCTATATTAAATGGCTCAATCATTTTCATCATTTGAGCAAGACAAATACCCCCACTAGAGGGAGGACCCATTGATATAACCCTTAGGTCTTTATAATTAAATACTATTGGCTTTCTCCATTTAGGCTCATAGGACTTAAAGTCTTCTAACAAAATTTTACCACCAGTTTTATTTATTTTTTGAACCATAGACTCTGCAACCCAGCCCTCATAAAAACCTTTGTTACCATATTTAGAAATTTCAGTTAAGGCTTTTGCAAGGTTAGAATTTTTGATGGTATCGCCCTTTTTAAAAGTTTTACCATAAAATGTTTCTGTGCCGTTGACTTTTATAAATTCATCTCTCTTACTATTTAGACTTGTGGCTTGTTTTTCTGTAACTAAAAATCCATTTTCAGCTAATTCAATAGATGGTTGAATTAATTCACTCAAAGGTAAGCTTCCCATTTTTTTGTGAACTTCAAGAATCCCAGCTACAGAACCAGGAACTCCAACCGCTAGTCCTCCAGTTCTACTTAAATCTTCATTAGCTTTTCCTTCTTTGTTCAAATACATATCTTCAGTTGAGCTCATAGGAGCCATCTCTCTGTAATCAATACTTCCTATATCTCCACTTGAAGTACGATATACCATAAAACCTCCACCAGTAATATTGCCAGCATTTGGAAAAACAACAGTTAAAGCAAAACTTGTAGCAACCATAGCATCAAAGGCATTCCCTCCTTTTTTTAAAATTTCAACACCAATTTTAGAGGCTTCTTCTCTAGCAGAAACAACTGCTCCTTGGATGGAGGTTTTTTCTAAGTTTTCACAACCGATGAAAAATAGAACAAAAAAATTAAGTAAGATTAGTTTCTTCTTGATTTTAATTTCTGTCATTGATAAAATTGTTGAATTATTTTTATGATAAACTCAATCTCGCAATATACATAATTTGTATCTAATTTTTAATTAGAATTACTAGGTTGTTTTTTTTTTTAAAATGAGGTGTATATTTGACAAACATTAATATGCCCTTAATCAAATCTATTTCAGGAATAAGAGGAACCTTAAAAGGTGATAAAGACTCTAGTTTGAATCCTGATGTAATTAAAAACTATACATCATCTTTTATACAGCATCTAAAAAATAT
>PBVB01000090.1:2468-8451 GCA_002728075.1 Flavobacteriaceae bacterium | reverse complement strand
TATTTTTCACATACTTTCCAAAATCTATTCCAATTTGGATAAGAAGGTATACCTTCAAAGTGAACAGAGGTAGCACCAACTGACATCGGACCATATATCATATAACTGTGGCCAGTTATCCATCCAATGTCTGCTGTACACCAATATATGTCACCCTGTTTATATTGAAATACGTTCAAAAATGTATAAGCAGTGTAGACCATGTAACCAGCGCAAGTATGTACCATACCTTTTGGCTTCCCAGTGGAACCAGATGTGTATAAAATAAACAATGGATCTTCCGAATCCATTACTTCTGGTTCACAGTAATCTGAAAGACCTTCGATAAAATCATGCCACCAGATATCAATTCTTTCGTTCCATTTGATCTTTTGGAATGTCCTTTGTAAAACAATACATTTTTTTATGCTTTCACATTCCGCTAGAGCTTCATCTACAATTTTTTTTAATGGAACAGTTTTATCACCCCTAAAAGCTCCATCAGCTGTAATTATAAGATTACATTTGGCATCATTTATCCTAGTTGATAAAGCTGCTGCAGAAAAACCTCCAAAAACTACAGAATGAACTGCACCTATTCTTGCACATGCAAGAACAGCAATAGTCAGCTCAGGTACCATTGGCATATAAATACAAACCCTATCCCCTTTTTTGATGCCCTGGTTCTTTAAGCCATTTGCGAATTTACATACTAAAGAAAGGAGCTCACTATAAGTATATTTTACAGATTTATCGTTTGGATCNTTGGGCTCCCATAAAATTGCTAATTTATCAGGGTTTTGATCNACATGTCTATCCAGACAATTTACAGTGATNTTTAGTTTTCCATTAATAAACCACTCAGTTTTTGGAATGCTCCAATCAAAATTTAAAACTTGATCCCATTTTTTAAACCAACTAAAGGTAGAAGCAATTTCAGACCAAAATAATTCAGGGTCATCCATGGCTTTAGTCCTTGCGATTTCATAATTTTCTTGGGATTTGATTTGATAAGACTCAATTGAATTCATACAAATTGTCAAATTTTATGTCCGTCGAATATATTAAATATTTATCAATGTTAGGTCAGCTGATTGTATTTTAATAAATTACAAATATGAATAGAAGATTATTTTTCAATAGTTTGTTAATAGGTGTTGGTGCAGCATCAATTTTGAAAGAACGAGCTTACGCCAATAAAAAAAAAAATAACTCTGTGGTAAAAACTCCTATATCAATTTGCACATGGGACTTTAAAGAGGCAAACTTTCAAGCTGGAAAGGCACTAGAAAGTGGAAAAGATGCATTATCATCCGCAATTATTGGAGCAAATGTAGAAGAAGATAATCCTAAAAATTCTACTGTTGGNTATGGGGGTGCCCCAGATAGAGAAGGTACAGTTACACTAGATGCTGCNGTTATGGATTATAAAGGNAATTGTGGCTCCGTTTTAGGGGTTGAAAAAGTTGTTAATGTTAGTTCTTTGGCCAGAGATGTTATGCAAAAAACACCTCATGTTATTTTATCTGGAAAAGGAGCTCAAAATTTTGCAATACAAAATGGTTATAAGTTAAAATCTTTACTAACTGATGAATCAAAAAAAAATTGGATGGAGTGGAAAAAGAAACCGATTTATAACCCNAAAACAAATGTTGAAAACCATGATACCATTGGCATTCTTTGTCTTGACAAAAAAGGAAATATCGGNGGGGCATGCAGCACAAGTGGTTTAGCATATAAAATGGAAGGTCGTATTGGGGACTCACCCATTATTGGTTCCGGATTGTACATAGANAACAATGTAGGCGGTGCTGTTGCTACCGGACTAGGNGAAGAAATNATTAAAATTGTTGGNTCTTTTCTTGTAGTTGAACTAATGCGAAATGGNAAAACACCAAAACAAGCTTGCGANGAAGCTATTTTNAGAATTTATAGGAATAATAAAAACCCAAAATTCCAGGTTGCTTTTTTAGCATTGGATAAGTATGGAAATTCGGGGTCAAGCTGTTTGCAAGAGGGGTTCAGTTATTATCGATATAAAAATAACACTAATAAAAATTTGAAAGTCAAACCTATATAAATTTAAATGGAAAGTATCATAGCCATCGATGCAGGAACAACAAGNTCAAGAACTATAGCTTTTAACAAAAAAATTGAGCAANTAGCAATTTCACAATTTGAGTTTACGCAAATTTTCCCAAAAAAAAGTTGGGTTGAACATGATCCAAACGAAATATGGGAGACCCAACTAAAAGCAATAAAAGAAGTTTTAAAAAGTGATAAGATAGATTTAGAAAAAATTAAATCATTTGGAATCACAAATCAAAGGGAAACAACTGTGATATGGAACATAGAAAGTGGAAAACCAATATATAACGCAATAGTCTGGCAAGATAGAAGAACGGCCCAAATATGTGAAAGTNTGAGTANNCANTCAGCTANTTTTCTGGAAAAAACAGGACTTGTTTTAGATGCTTACTTTTCCGGAACAAAAGTTAAATGGATANTAGATAATGTTGAAGATGCNAGAGAACTTGCAGATCAAGGAAAACTTGCTTTTGGAACTATAGACACCTGGCTAATATGGAAATTAACAAAAGGTAAAGTTCATGTTACCGATGTAACAAATGCTAGCAGAACCCTTCTTTTTAACATAAAAACTTTACAATGGGATGACGAACTTTTAGGTATTTTAAATATACCTAAGGAACTACTTCCAAAAGTTGTAAGTTCCTCAGAGATTATTGGTCATACAGATTTATCCCTATTTGGAAAGAAAATTCCGATTAGTGGAATTGCTGGTGATCAACAATCAGCACTTTTTGGACAAATGNGTATAAANGAAGGAGATGTAAAAAACACATATGGAACTGGATGTTTTTGTATTATGAATACTGGAAAAAAAATTATTAAGTCNAAGAATAGGATGTTATCAACTGTAGCTTGGAAGTTGAACAATGAGGTGACTTACGCTCTAGAAGGAAGTGTTTTTATTGCTGGTGCTTTAGTTCAATGGCTTAGAGATAAATTAAGCATAATTAAGAATGCCTCTGAAATTGAAAATTTAGCTAAACAAGTAGATGATAATGGTGGAATAACATTTGTTCCCGCTTTATCCGGATTAGGTGCACCATATTGGAACCCAAATGCAACTGGAACAATATTTGGTCTTACTAGAGACTCGAATAAATCTCACATTGCAAGAGCAGCATTAGAGGCAATAGCCTTGAGGTCAAGAGAAATAATTCTAGAAATGCAAAAAGATGCAGGTTTTAAATTTAAAGAATTAAAAGTTGACGGCGGTGCATCTAAAAACAATCTTTTAATGCAACTACAAGCAGATTTACTTAATAAGAATGTTGTAAGATCTAAATCTCCAGAGTCAACTGCCTTAGGAGCAGCTTTTTTTGCAGGTTTATCCGTTGGTTTTTGGAGCAGTATTGAAGAAATAAGAGNTTTGTGGGAAAAAGATGTTACTTTTTTCCCTGATTCAAGCTCAATAAAAACACAAAAAATAATAGACNANTGGAACAAAAGAATTAGGATGANAAATGAATAGAATAAAAAGTCTTAAGAAAATATCAAAAAAGAAAATCTGGGATTTAGTTATTATTGGAGGAGGTTCATCGGGGTTGGGGATCGCTGTTGACTCTGCTAGTAGAGGATACAAAACATTACTAATAGAAAAATATGACTTTTCCAAGGGNACCTCATCAAGAAGCACAAAACTTGTTCACGGTGGTGTAAGATATCTTCAGAATGGAGATATATCGCTTGTTATAGAAGCCTTAAGAGAAAGGGGGATTATGAGAAAAAATGCACCTCACCTAGTAAGAGATCTAAGTTTTGTTATCCCATCTTATGATTGGTGGAATAGTCCTTTTTATGGGATTGGCCTAAAAATCTATGATATGATGTCTGGAAAACTTGGTTTAGGTCCTTCCACTTTACTAAGTAGGNAGGAGATAATCAAATTAATTCCAAATGTTAAAAAAAATGGTTTAAAAGGAGGTGTGATTTATCATGACGGTCAATTTGATGATGCCAGAATGGCTATTAGTTTAGCACAAACTGCAGAAAATCATGGGGCAACCTTGATAAATTATTTTGGAGTCGAAGATTTAATAAAAAACAATGAAATGATTGCTGGAGTCGTTGCGAGAGACTCCATTGAAAATAAAACCTACAAAATAATGGCCAAAGGAGTTATAAATGCAACTGGGGTTTTTTCTGATTCGATAACCAACTTAGACATCAAAAAAAGNAAAAAAACGATAGTNCCTAGTCAAGGTGTCCATATTGTATTAGACAAATCTTTTTTGGCTGGTAACCATGCGATCATGGTCCCACACACAACAGACGGTAGAGTCCTTTTCGCNGTTCCNTGGAATAATTATGTCATTGTTGGAACTACAGATACTCAAATTGAAAAGAGTAATATAGAACCCNTACCACTTGATGAAGAAATTAAGTTTATTNTAAAAAATGCTGGATCATATATGAAAAGTGCACCAACTTTTAAAGATATAAAAAGTGTTTTCGCAGGACTAAGACCCTTAGCGGCACCAGAAAACAATGAAAAGGCTANTAAAGAAATATCTAGACATCATAAAGTTACGGTAAGTACATCTGGTCTNNTTAGTATACTTGGAGGAAAGTGGACCACATATAGGAAGATGGCNGAAGACACNGTAAACACCGCTCGATCGGTAGCTGGTCTTCAGGAAAGAGAATGTATTACTCATAATCTCACTATTCATGGTTATGATTATTCATCCAATTGGGAAAATCCAATACACTTTTATGGAACAGATATAGAAAAAATTGAAAACTTATGTAGTGAAGGTAATTCCTCAATTAGTGAAAAGTTTTTTATTTCAAAAAACCAGATAATATGGTCAATTCGAAATGAAATGGCAATGACNCTTGAAGATGTTATGGCNAGAAGAACAAGATNCTTNTTTCTAGATGCTAGAGAGAGTNTGAANATNGCCCCNAAAGTNNTAGAAATTATGGCTANAGAAATGAAAAAAAATATAGATTGGATTAAAAATGAAAGNGCTAANTTTGANAAAGTAGCAANAAATTATATNGTATNATGAACAANCCNCTNATTGCTGAATTTATTGGNACTGCAATTTTACTTCTNCTTGGATGNGGAATTGTNGCAAATGTGAGTCTNAAGAAAACAAAAGCTGAGGGCCAATCACCGTGGGTTCTAATCACATCCGCTTGGGGATTTTCAGTTTTTGTTGGTGCTTACGTTGCTGGTAAATATAGCGGTGCCCATTTAAACCCCGCTGTCACAATAGGACTCGCAACAGCAGGTAAATTTACGTGGAAAATGGTTTTACCCTACATNATCTCTCAACTTGCAGGTGCTATGTTTGGATCCTGGATTGTTTATTTAGTTTATATTGATCATTATAGGCAAACCAAAGATGAAAAAATTGTCTTAAGTACATTTTCAACCGGTCCAGCTATTAGAAATTTTAAAAATAATTTTTTCAGTGAGTTTGTTGGAACTTTTATTTTGGTCTTCTGTATTTTCTTTATTGCAAGTCCTAATATTACTTTCGAAAACATTGAAATTCNAAATTTTGGAATTGGATCACTGGAATCATTACCAGTTGGAATTTTAGTCTGGGTTATAGGCATGGGACTCGGAGGAACTACGGGTTATGCTATAAATCCAGCAAGAGATTTAGGTCCAAGAATTGTTTATCAGTTTTTGCCTAGAAAAGAAAAAAACGCAGATTGGGCATACAGCTGGGTCCCTGTGATAGGTCCTATATTAGGGGCTGTTATTTCAGGATTATGCTACAGCGTGTTAATATAAAAAGATCTGCGCCAACCTAGGTTTTGTATAAACTCCTATATAAACAGGATTTGGGCTAACCTTTGGATCAAGGATCTTT
Source organism: Flavobacteriaceae bacterium (assembly GCA_002728075.1). Classification (GTDB taxonomy): domain Bacteria; phylum Bacteroidota; class Bacteroidia; order Flavobacteriales; family Flavobacteriaceae; genus TMED96. Next base: position 2,554 of record PBVB01000090.1, on the reverse strand, counting down.
TCAGAAAAGCTTGCTTTTACCAAACGGACTTACCCNTTATNAAAATTTCGTTGAGTTTATCAAAAAAATAAGCTAACGCAGATAAT
>PBVB01000090.1:0-2462 GCA_002728075.1 Flavobacteriaceae bacterium | reverse complement strand
AATTTACAAAAAATTAGCAATATGTTCTTTNATCAGTTCGTTTAAATTTGATATATTTTTTAAATTTTCTTTATTTCTATNATCTTCAGAATTATCCTTTTGAATTAGCTTGGTTGCATANTGCAAAGAACACATTGCTAAAACATCTTGCTTATCTCTAACTGCATAGNTTTGCTCAAGCTGCTTTATCATTTGATCAATTTTTTTAACTGACAATCTAATTGCTTCCTCCTGTTCTGGGCGAATTGTTAGAGGATAAATTCTATCAGCTATATTAACTTTTATTTTAATCTTATTTTCCATGAATTAAAATGATGATTCTAATTGATTTAAACATGTGTCGATTTCTTTTATTAATGAGTTAATTTTATCCTTTGTTTCTGCTTTATTTTCGTCACTTCCTAATAAAGAATTTGCAAGGGATAAACTTTTATTTTTTTGTTTTAACAGGCTAATTTCTTCAATAAAATTTGAATTACTGGATTCTAATTCTTTTAATTTTGACTGCAAAGATTGAATTAATAGATAATTATCTTTTAGTTTGTTTAAAAGCAGTATAACGTTTTTTTCAATTTCTGTGACCTGTTCTTTCAACTTATAAATTATTTATTAATCTCATCATTAAAGTTAGGGAATTTCATTTTATGAAATAAAAAACAAATTCAATCAAGATAAAGAACTCAAAACCTCAAAGGCCTTTAAGCCATCATCAAAAGGAACAAAAAAGTAGTCATTTTCATAACCAGAAATAACGTTGCATGGAATATTATTTGATGCTAGGACAGAAGTAATTTTTGATGAAATACCAACATCAGTCAATTTTGTTTTTGATAACAGCTTAATACATCTAGATTCAAAAGTAAAATCTATTTTAAGCTTAATCGCCTTGGTTTTCTCGATAATAGAGGTATTATAATTTGATTCATTAAAGAATAACAAAGAGTGTTTATTAAAATTTAGTGATTTTGTAAAAACATATCTTTCGGGCAATAAATAAAATTTAAAAATCATATATTAATTTTTGATTAATAATTCAATTTAAAATTTAAAATAACATTATTTATAATTTAATAATTTAAATTTTAAGTATATATTAGAAATTATGAGATTGTTAGTTACAATAATTATAATAATCTTATTCTCTTTAAATAACTTATTCTCTCAGGAGAAATCAAGTCCTGTTGAAATTCCAATTCTATTGTCAGGAACTTTTGGGGAATTCAGAAAAACTCATTTTCACACAGGTGTTGATATAAAGACTCAAGGGAAAGAAGGTCTCAAAATAAGAGCAATAGATGATGGGGACTTGATAAGGGTGAAAGTCTCTACTTCAGGTTATGGAAAAGNAGTTTACATAAGACACTATGATGGTACAACATCAGTATATGCTCACCTGAAAAAGTTTTCACCAAAGATTCAGCACATCATTAAACGATTACAATATGAAAAGNAAAGATATGAAATCGAAAAGTTCTTTAAGGAAGGNGAAATTAAANTNAAAAAATCAGAAATCATCGGGATTTCTGGAAACACNGGTGGGTCTAGTGGTCCACATTTACATTTCGAATTAAGAGATACTAAAATGGAAAAACCACTTAATCCTTTAAAATATGGTTATTATGTTGCAGACACTATANCTCCAAGTATTCAAAACATATTCATCTATAAATTTTTAAAAGACAAAATTTTTAAAAAAATAAAAATAAGATTAAATAGAAATGAAAACATATATAGTGTCAAGGACACAATTGAAAGTACAGGGATTCTTGGATTTGGCTATAGCGGATACGATAGGCAAAATTCGAGCTATAACAGAAATGGAATTTATAAAAGAGATTTGATTATTAATGGAAAAAGTGTTTTTTCATATAAGTTTGATGATTTAACTTTTCAAGATGGAAAAAAAATTGATTTATTAATTGATTATAAAGCCTACAATATTGATAAAATAAGAATTAAAAAACTATATCAAAATAAAAATTCAAAATTTAGTTTTCTTGAAAATGGTGACAATTATGGGCTCTTTAATGTAGTTGAAGATTCATTATACAATATCAAAATAATTTTTGAAGACATAAATAAAAATAAAAGTATTGTAAGTATGATTATAAAGGGATCTAAAAATGAAAACAGGTTTGATTTTTCTGAAAGTGATATTGAGAGTAAACTATATCATCCTGACTTAGAATATGAAAAAAAATATGAAAACTTAAAATTTAAAATTCCCAAAAATGCATTTTATGAACCTACAGAGCTAAATTTTGATTACAAATTAGACACTATTAGCATAAAGAGGTTTACAAAAGCGCCCAAAAATGGACTCAAGTTAGAATTTTTAATACCTAAAAATTTAGATTCTATTAATTTGAGACAAACATGTGTTGGAAAATTAAATATTAATAACAAAGGTGAAAAAAATAAACTTCAATATGTTTTTGGAAACAAAAACGATAGCTTAATTT
>PBVB01000089.1 GCA_002728075.1 Flavobacteriaceae bacterium | reverse complement strand
ACAATATTAGCTGTACCACTTGGAGGTGTGTTACCAGAAGTAAACTGTACTTGAGAACCAACAATATTATAGTGAGTACCTAATGTTTTAAGAACACCATTTACTTTTACATCAACTTCTGTNTTAGCTAAAAAAGCAAACGATATAGCAAAGTTGTTTTGACTACCTGTACCATTATGATTTTGTGTAGTAGCTGTTGTGTTAGTAGCCATAATTAATTGCCTAATTTTTTAATTTTTTCGTAGTTTTTAAGTGCTGATTTAGTTGTTTCATTATTAATTAATTCTATATTAGCAGCATAATCACTAAATAATTTTCTATTTTCTGGTAAACGTAACCATTCATTTCTTGCTTTTACTTTATAGTCTCCTACTATACCTTTTATTTTTTTGGAAAGTATAGCTCTTGCATTGTCTTGAACACTAACCATAGTATCTTGATTTGTTGAATCAACTTCTTCACCCATAGCGGTTTTATAAAAAGACCTATTCTCAGGTTTATTTAACTCTTTGTATAATTTTACAATCAACCTTTGACCATCTTCTTTTGTATTAAAAGCTAAATACTTAATATAACTTGCATATTGTTTGCTTGTAAGTTCAATACCACTATTTTGTATTCCTTGTTTTCTAAAAAAGAATTTTTTAGGTGGTTGTAAAGATATATTCAAATCATTAATAACACTAAGAACATAATTATCTTTTGTATTAGTAGCAGTAAAAGGATTTAAAATATCAAAGGTATCAGGTCCAAAACCACTAGGATATTCAACAACTGAACCTGTTAACCAGTTTCTATCAGGCTCTAAGTTTGCATTATAAAAAGGTATTGTTCTAGCTAATTCATTAAGAGTTTGTCTAAGACCTGTATTTACTTCGTCTGCTGGATAATATGTAGTATCTAGTTTTGTTTTGTCTATAGCTCTTTGAACTGATCTACCAAATCCAGCAACAGGATTGATAATATTAGCAGCCCTTCTTGCTAGTAAAGTTTGTAAAGCATAAGGATTATGTATAGCTTCAGCAACTTCTGTAAGACCTCTAATATAAGTTCTATCTGTTAGATTTCTTGCGATAGAAACAGTAAGTGCAGTAGCAAAATCATTACTCTGTTGACTTCCTATTTGTCCTTCTATGTCCATAAAGTCTGCAAGAAGCATAAAAGTACCAGACCAAGGATCAAGTCTTTTATAAGAAATATATTTATATTTTGGCTTACCACTTTTTGTCAAAACTATTTTTCCATTTGAATCTCTTACAAGAAATCTAAACGAATATGGTTGCCAGCCTTCTTCTTTCTTTTGTTTTACTAATTGTCTATTTGCTTCTATTGAGTCTCCAAATCCTACAGTATTAGGACCACCACCTGTCATAGCTATTTCTGCAAAAGGATTTTCTATATCTCTAGCTATCAAAGCTGCTGAAACAGCAAATCCACCTCCTAAATACATTTCACCTCTAGCTCTTGCAGCGATATTAGGATCTGTACTTCTAAGTGCTTGCCTGTATTCTTTCATAAATAAATTTACAACAGGTGTATGTCTTATTTGTGTTTTAAAAATATTTACAGGAGTTCTTACAAAAGGAAAAACTATTCTTCCGTAAGGGTGTTGTGCAAAATTTTGTATTCTTCCAGCAATTCCTGTGTTGTCTAATTCTTTTGTAAATGTAGCTTCAGCAGCGAAATCTTTAGCTTTCTTATACATATCTTGAATACTCTTTGGCATTTTTCCAACACTACCAGTATCAACAATTTTAAATACTTTCTCTGTTTGCGTTTGAATGTATTTTTTTAATTGATCTCCTTGTAAATTTTTTCTTATTCCTTGCTCCCAAGCTTCTGCTTTTACATAAGCTCTAAAGTTTACTTGTTTTAAAAACTCGTCTTCTGTAATTAACATACGAGAACCAAAACCATTTATTCTTCTAAAGTTGTTGTAGATAGAAGGAAGCCAAGCATCAGCTAAAAACACATCAACAAAAGGTTTTACTGTACCTCTAGTAACAATATTTTGGTCTGCAAAATTTCTTACATCTTCTGCATTTATATTTCTTGATACTCGTTGTGCATCTGAAACCATTGCACCTCTATCAAGTATATTTTCATTTACCTTAAAAGCTTTACGAGCAATATTAAAAGCATCACCTAAAGATTCACCCATATATATAAATTGTTTCCAACCTTTTATAAATTCATCAGAATTAAATTCTGGTTTAAATATTAAATTATCTCTTCTAGCTAAAAGTGTATCTGCAAAAGAAATATCCATATCTTTTCTAAAAGTNATTTTTGCAGCACCAAGAGATTGNCTTAATGGTTTTGATAAAGTATTTAAACTTGTAGATAAAAGGTTAACTATATGAGTAGGTGGACCACTAAGAATAGAGTTAATAAATATCTCGTTAGTAAACTCTACACCTTTTAAAAGTAATCCTTTTTTAATCATATGCTTCATAACTTCTGGATTACCACCTGCTACGTTTAAGTATTTTGTAAGTCTTGTTAGAGCTAAAGCAGCTTCTTGATCTCCTTTTTCTACTAAATCAAAAATCTTATTAAAAGTCTCATCTATCTCACTTACTCCTACATTTTCAACAAAATCTCTATTTATATTATTTATATTTTCTGTACCTCTTGATCTCCTACCAAAATCTTTAGCTTCTGTTACTGTATCTCTTAAATCACCTGCAATCCTTCTTGCACCTAAAGTTTGAGAAGTAAGAGAACTAACTCCTTTATTTAAGTAGACAAGACCTTTTAATACTTTTACTTCTTTTAAAAATGCTGGTTTTATTTCTTTTATTAAATCTGCATTTTTTGTAGCTATAGCATTATGCAAAGCAGCAGACAAATTAAAAACAGCTTCGCCATTTTTATTCATCATTTGATTTACAGATATAGTTGTAGCAGGTAAGTATTTTGGATTGTTTATTATCTTGCCATTTTTAGTTTTTTTGAAAGGACCAAATTCTTGTAAGAAAAATCTAGCAGCTTCTAAAGCTTCTCCATTTGTTTGTCTTTGAGAAGCAGCAAACATATCACCTAAAGATACAGACCTAGCCCATTGCCCTAATTCATCTGTATCTCTAAAGTATTCAGCAATATTTAAAAGACTATCTGTAAGCTCATCAATACCACCACCAGTTATGTTTGGGTTAAATGTAGATTCTATTTTGTCACCGACTTCTGGTACTTGTGTTGTATCTCCTATACCTTTTCCTTTTTTTACTTCTAAAGGTTTTACTAAATCAATAACTTTTTCATCTAATAACTCGTTACCAGCTTCATCAATACCAAGGTCTTTAAATTTTAATTTTCTTTTACGTTCTAAGGTTGATATAATTTTTGGAGCTAAAGGAGAATTTCTAAAACCTTTTAAACCTACAGCTAACCCTGTTAAAACTTCTCCTAAAATTGCACCACCAAAAGCTTTTCTAAGTCTTGCTTCTATAGGAGATATATCATCATCAGCTTTAAATACTGATGCTGGCATTTTCAATATATCTATTACAGGTTCTAATGAACCTTCATACTCATCAACCATGTTGTAAAGGTTTTGTTCGTATGGATCTTCTACAACAAAATCTGTAAGAAAACCTGCAACAAGGTTTCTTGTCCAAGGGTTTTTAATACCTTTAAGACCTTTACTAAAGATCCCCATAGGTAATAAAAATTGAGTTATAGCTTGTGGTATTTGAAAAAATGCACCATCATCTTCTCTTTCAAAATAACTGTAATCAATAAGGTCGTTATTGTCGTATGGATTGCCAGCTAGATAGTCGTATATATCATCTGCAAACTCTACAGTTTCATTTATTGCTTTTAAAGGACCAGTAATAGCACCTCTAACTACTTGTGATGCTTTTGTTTTTTTTATTTCTTCATCTCTTTCTTCAAATTTTTCTGTTCGTTCATTTATTAATCGTGATCTGTTTTCTAATATTTCTTCAAAACTTCTTTGATCTCCTAAAAACTTATTATCAAAAAAATCTACTATACCTGCATTGCTTTTGTTTATAGCTTTACTAACAGAAGACAAGGGTTGATTATCAAATCTTTGAAACAAAGCATCTGTTTCTGGTGTTTCTATCTTTTTGTTTTCTTCTTCCTCTTCATTATTTAGAAGATTATTGATGTTTGAGTCTGTCATGTTAGTTCTTTAAAAACTTTTTATAGGAGCCATTTTTGTATGCACCCCAAGCATCTAGTCCTTGCTCATCATATAGTCGCTTGGCTGCAATTACATTAATAATAGGATCATATAACTCTTCTTCAGATTCAATATCAAATACATCTAACAACCTGTCTTTATCATTTTTCATATTTAGTTGTAATAAACCTATAGAAAATTCTTTTTTCTTTTGTGGATCTAAACCTGATTTTACTGTATCAATCATAGGATTACCTGCTGATTCTGCCATTGCTACAGCAGCCATGATTTTGGCAATCTCTGGCTCAAAACCTACAGCTAACAACATATCTTCTATTTTAGGTTGAGGTATTACTTTTGTCTTGTCTGTATCTTTCAATATCACATTTAATGCTTTTATTTGATTATTTTTTACTTCTTTCATATTTACCCTTTTGACTATTGGCATAACTAGCTCTTGCCCTACTCTTATCATGTCTGGGTTAGTAAGATTATTAGCTTCCATAATTGCTTGTACTGATGAACCAAACTGATCTGCTAATTCACTTAAAGTATCTCCTTGTTCTACTTCAACTGTAGTAGGTGAATCATCATCAGTAAAAGCACTAGCTTCAAAATCATCTATTAATAACCTCATGGGTTCATAAACCCTTGGACCTTTACCGCCAAATCCATATTGACCTGTTTGTAAAAATCTAATTATTCGATCTGCTTCTGATTTTCCAACAATATTTGTGAAGTTCATTTTTGCTTTTTCTGCTACTACTTCTTCTAACAACTTATCTCTATTTTCTTTTGTAATACCTCCCATTCTTGTTAGTTCAGCAATAACTCTTGATTCAACTGAAGGTAGACTTGTGTTACCAAAGAAATCACCAGTTTCGTTATTGTTATTAGTTCCACCATCTGTAGCTACTCCTTCAAGTCCGCTTTGATTTTGATTTATAAATTCTGTATTATTGTCAGGTTGTTCACTTGAAGGGTCTAGTTGTCCTTTTAGTTTACCTAGTAATTTTGCATCATATATTTTTGCAAGTCTTTCATATTCTGCATTAATTTGTGCTGTACCTGCATTTTGATTAGATAATCTCCATTCTCTAAACTCTTGTTTAAATTCTTCAAGGTTTACTTTTACAAGATTTAATTGTTCATCTTTACCTATTGCAGAAAATATTTTTAACTGGGTATCTGATGTAAGTAAATTTTTAGATCTTCCTTCGTAAGTTACGAAGTAACTATTTAGAGGTGTTAAGATTCCTTTATCAACTGTACCTGCAAGATTCATTAAAGTATTTAATCTGCCTGTATTTTGGTCATCTCTAACTGTAGCTGGATCAAGAAACCAAGCCATAGCTGCTATTCTTGCATCTGATAATGTATCAAATTGACCTTCTTGTATTTTAAATAGTAATTGACCATATTTTTCATTTGTATCGCCATCTAAAACTTGTGCATTTGAAGCTAGTTTTGTTGCAATTAATGGGTTTGCTCTTTGTAATTCTTCTAATAAATTAACTGCTTCTTCTCCTTTCCCTGCTGCATACAAAGATGCAACATTTAACATACCTAATTCTATAGCTTCTTCTTTCTGTCTTTTTGCATCTGCCCTGTCTCTTCTGTCTGCTTTGTCTGTATAGTCTTCAACATCTTCTCTTAATTTATTCTCCATCTCAACGTAGTCAGGGTGGTCTAATAAAGTTAACTGTCCACTAGGACCAAACGGAAATTGATCTGCACTTTTAAAAATTGATAGAGCTAAATCTACATCACCAGTATCAAACCCAATTCTTTTTGCTTCAGCACTAAGACTATCTAATATTGTTTTATTAATAGCTGATCTATTTTTTGAACTTAATCCTAATTTATTTATATCATTTTCAAATTGATCTATAGAAGCTGTTAATAATAAAAATTTATTTTTGCTTACATCATCTGAGTCTGGACCTGCTGTTTGAAAATTTATTATATTTTTAGCAAGATTAGAAGCGTCAATTTTTAATTTTTCTACTTGAAAGTCCTCATGTCTTTTTTCGTGAATATCAGTTATTTTAGTTGTGGCATTTATAAGATATGGAAAGAATTTTTTGTTAAACGTATCACTATCTACATCACCTAAAGAATTTATAACTTCTGTTCTTGTTTCGTTTAACCAATCTGAAAACTCTAATGAATCTAAAGAAAAATTTGATAAAGGCACTCCATCTACTGTTGCACTTTCGTATTCACTTTTAAATTTACTTTCTAAACCACCACCTAAAATTGTAGCTTTTGTTCTTTTAAAAACCTTGTTATAAAGTCTATTACCGCTAAACAGTTTATTATCTCTTACATATTTAGATGCGTCAGCCCAATCGTTTGTTGAGCTATCTAAAGCATCATTTAAAGCTTCTTCCGATATTTCTGCCCTTCTTTCGTCAATTTTAGATTCTATAAACTTTTCTAATGCTGGATTTACAACCTTCAAATTTTCAGCAAGTGCCATCATATTTGTTTTAGGCAAAACACTAACAGGCTTCACAAACGTATCTACTGGTTGTGCAAATGATTGGTAAGCAGTGCTTTGAAAACTTGATGATGACATAGTTTTAACGATTTACAGCGATTTCGGTTTGCAAGGCACTTGCACCTGCACCCAATAATACTGATGCTAGAGAAGGTATTTGATTATATGCTTGTTGTGTCTGGCTTCTGTATTGATTTCTTATATTTTGATATTGTGCTTCTGTCTGCTGTATAGACCTTGTATGCTGTCTTCTTGCTGATTCTAATGATTGTCTTATAGATTCTCTATAGTTTGCTGCTTGTCTTTCGTTATCCTGTAAAATCAAACCAAAGCTTACACCTGATCTTTCTGAAGCTAAGAGTGAAGCTCTAGCTCTTAACGCATCAATACTTTTAGCAAATTTATCTTGTGCAGAAGTTTTTTCTTTATCACTCTGTTGCTCCATTAATGCTGCTTGTTTATTCCTTTTATCGGTTTCAGCATTAGCTATACCTGCCACCTCTGTTTGATATGCTTGGTCAGCAGCGTCTTGTGCAGCACTACGCATAGCAAGCCCTTGAAATAAACTTATACCAGCACTAGCAGCAACAAGACTACACATTTAGGCAATCCTCAGAAATTCATAAAATGGTTTTTCATGTTGTCCATACTTTTCGTGATAATTTATAAAAACAAAACCNAGAGCTTCTAACCACTTTATAGCAGTATGATTCTCTGCATATACAAAATTATATAGGAGTTTATAAGATTTCAACAAACTGTCTACCCATTTTCTACCTTTTCTTATTAGTTGTATTTTATATTTTTTATTTGAAAATA
>PBVB01000088.1 GCA_002728075.1 Flavobacteriaceae bacterium | reverse complement strand
AATGAGTGAAAAAAAAACCAGAAGAGAATCATTAGTATATCATGCTAAACCCAAACCTGGGAAAATAGAAGTTGTTCCTACTAAAAAATATACCACACAAAGACATTTGGCCCTAGCTTACTCTCCTGGTGTTGCCTCCCCATGTCTGGAGATTTATAATGATATTAATAATATTTATAAATACACTAATAAAGGAAACCTGGTAGCGGTTATTTCAAACGGGACAGCAGTATTAGGATTGGGTGACATTGGTCCGGAAGCATCTAAGCCAGTGATGGAAGGGAAGGGTCTTTTATTTAAAATTTTCGCCGGAATTGATGTATTTGATATAGAAATAGATGCTAAAAACATTGATGAATTTATTTCTTCAGTCAAGTCAATATCTCCAACTTTTGGAGGAATTAACCTTGAAGACATCAAAGCACCTGAGGCTTTTGAAATTGAAAAGAGATTGGTAAATGAGTTAGACATTCCAGTTATGCATGACGACCAGCACGGCACTGCAATTATTTCTTGCGCTGCGCTATTAAATGCCCTTGAATTAGCAGAAAAAAAGATTGAAAACGTAAAAATNGTNGTATCNGGNGCTGGAGCTTCAGCAATTTCTTGCACNAAACTGTATATTTCATTCGGAGCAAAACTTAAAAATATTAAAATGTTTGACAGCAAGGGGCTTATTTGTAAGACGAGAAAGGATCTTTCTGAGGAAAAAAAATATTTTGCAATTCACGAATCAGAATCAACTTTAGAAAAAGAAATTTCTGGTTCAGATGTTTTTATAGGTTTATCCAAAGGGNATATTGTTTCCAAATCAATGTTAAAACAAATGAACAAGAATCCAATTGTTTTTGCAATGGCTAACCCTGATCCCGAAATTCCTTATGCAGATGCTCTTGAAACTAGAGATGACGTTATAATGGCAACCGGNAGATCAGATCATCCTAATCAAGTAAATAATGTTCTTGGATTTCCATTTATTTTCAGAGGAGCTCTTGATGTTAGGGCATCAAAAATAAATGAGGAAATGAAAAAGGCAGCAGTTATAGCTCTAGCAGATTTAGCAAAAAAACCTGTCCCTGANCAGGTCAACTTAGCCTANAATAAAAGAAAACTTATGTTTGGAAAAGATTATATAATTCCAAAGCCATTTGATCCAAGATTGATAGTTGAGGTACCCATTGCAGTGGCAAAGGCTGCTATGGATTCTGGTGTAGCAAGAGAACCGATTTCTAATTGGAAGAAGTATTCTGATAATTTAATGGATAGGACCGGTAGTGGAAGAAAAGTTTTAAGAGCACTTCACCATAGGGCAAAACAAAACCCTAAGAAGATTGTTTTTGCAGAAGCGGATCAACTATCTGTTTTGAAAGCTGCTCAAATTGTTAAAGAAGAAAAAATTGCTGAGCCAATACTCCTAGGNAGAAAGGATGTAATTGTAGATTTAATGAAATCTATTGATTTTGACGAGCCAGTTGAAATAATAGATCCCAAGAGTAAACAAAACTTAGAAATAAAGAACAAGTATGCAAAATTATATTGGAAACTTCAAAAGAGAAAAGGTGTAAATCAGTATGAAGCCTCATCGCTTTTAAGGGAGAGAAACTATTTTGCTTGTATGATGGTAAAAAANAATGATGCTGATGCAATGATATCTGGATATTCTAGAAATTACGCAGCTGTTATTAAACCAGTTTTAAAAATAATAAACAAAAGNAAAAAAGGAACTCGAATAGCAGCAACAAATATGATGCTTACAGATTCGGGACCACTTTTTNTATCAGATACTACTCTAAATATTGATCCCTCTGATACTGAATTAGCAAAAATCACCATTTTAAACGCTGAATTNGTCAAACTCCTAGGGTTCAAAAGTGTTATAGCACTTCTTTCATTTAGTAACTTTGGAACTTCAGATCATCCAAATGCGAAGAAGGTCAGTAAAGCTGTTTCATATTTGCATAAAAAACATCCTGAAATTGATGTAGACGGACCTTTGCAATCAGACTTTGCCTTAAACAGAAAAATGTTAAAAGAAAAATTTCCTTTTTCTGAATTAATAAAAAAGAAGGTAAATACTTTAATTTTTCCTAATCTTGAATCAGCAAACATTACTTATAAAATTTTGAAGGAGTTAAATGGCGCNCAATCTATTGGACCTATTTTGCTAGGACTTGAACAATCTGTTCATATTTTGCAATTAGGTGCTACAGTCGACGAGATTGTAAACATGTCAGCTGTAGCNGTTGTTGATGCGCAGCACAAGGAAAAGTTAAGAAAAAAGAAAAAAAAATGATTACTCAATTAAAAGGAAGATTAATTGAAAAAAATCCAACATCTGTTGTCATTGACTGTAACGGAGTAGGATATGAAGTTAACATCTCTCTTAACACTTTCTCTCAAATAAAAGATGAAGAAGCAATCATGCTNTACACCCACCTTCAAATAAGGGAGGATGCACATATTCTATATGGTTTTTTTAAACCAGTTGAAAGATCAATTTTCAGACTCCTAATTTCTGTNTCAGGAATAGGTCCAAATATAGCAAGGACAATGTTGTCATCAATGACTCCTATTCAAGTCAAGGATGCGATTTTTAATCAAAATCTTGAAGCAATTAAAAGTGTTAAAGGGATTGGTTTAAAAACAGCTCAGAGGCTATTAATTGAATTGAANGATAAAATTTTAAAAATAATTGAAACAGAAGATCAAATTGAGTTACCAAAAAACAATACAATTAAAGATGAAACGTTATCAGCATTAGAGGTTCTTGGTTATCCAAGACGTCAAGTTGAAAAATTAGTTGATAACATAATTCAAAGTTATCCAGAAAGTTCAGTAGAAGAGCTTATCAAACAAGCTTTGAATAAATTATAGTACATCTTTGATTGAAAAATTAAGGTATTTTATTGCTAATTATGGCTTTATATTCTATATAGTCATAATTTCTTTNTTTTATGACATAAAAATTNATGCTCAAAATTTAAATTCAGGGATTTCTGACTATTCCATTATTGACCCTAAAAAACTAAAATTGTCTGAAATTTATATTTATGATTCCATAAAAAATATTTTCATTCTTGATTTAAAAAAACAGCCTATAAGGTTAGATTTGCCCTTGGTACTTTCTCCCAAAGAATACTCACAACTAATTTTAAAACAAGAGATAGGTTATTATTTTAAAAATAAGGTTCGCGCAATAGGATCAAATAGCAAAGAGTTACAAGAAATTCAAAAAGACCTTTTACCTGACTTGTATGTTAATTCTAATTTCTTTTCCTCAATTTTTGGAAGCAATAAACTTGATGTTAAACCACAGGGTTCCATTGGGGTTGACCTCGGGTTCAGATATCAAAAAACAGATAACCCGAGTTTTTCTCCTAGAAACAGAAGAAACTTCGGATTTGATTTCGACCAAAGAATTAATCTTAGTTTGATTGGAAATATTGGAGAAAGATTACAAATAACGGCAAACTATGATACTGAGTCAACATTTGATTTTCAAAATTTAGTTAAGTTAGAGTTCAACCCCCCTAAAACAAGAGAATTATCAAGTTATGTGCCAAAAGATATCCAAGATAAAATGGAGAGAGTTGATAATCTAATTTCAGATTCAAAAAACACTATTGATAAAGTAAGAGGTGAACTTAATACTCTAAGGAGTAATACAAACAGCTTGGAAAGTTTTTCTGGAGCATACCAAAACAGATTGAATAATTTTTTAAATAAAAATGTCACAGAAGACGCAATCCTCCAAAACATTGACATTGGAAATATAAATATGCCTATAAATAGCACCTTGATTAATGGTGCTCAGAGTTTGATGGGGGTTAAGGCTCAACTAAAATTTGGCAGAACTAGTATTACTGGTGTTTTTGCAGAACAAAGATCACAATCTCAATCTGTTGTTTCTCAAGGAGGGGGTACACTCCAAGAATTTTCAATTTATGCACTAGATTACGAAGCCGACAGACATTTTTTTTTAGCTCACTATTTCAGAGATAATTATAATAAATTTTTAAAGACGTATCCTTTTATAAATTCTCCANTACAANTCACAAGGATTGAGGTTTGGATAACTAATCGTCAAGCTCAAACCAACAATATTAGAAATCTAGTTGCTCTTCAGGATATAGGTGAGAGTAACCCNGCAAACACAAGGTTAGCTGAATTGGATGACAACTTTATCAATTCAAATAGTTTAGATTTTTTGCCATCGAATAGTTCAAATAAGTTCAATCCAGAAAACATTGGATCAGGTTCTTATATTGACTCAAAAATTAGAGATAAAGGAACTATTTCCCAGGCGTTTGGACAATTAAACACAGTAGTCCAAGAGGGGATTGACTACGCTATTTTAGAAAGTGCAAGAAAACTAGATCCATCTGAATATACTTTTCATCCACAATTAGGCTATATATCCTTAAATCAAAGATTAGGTAATGACGAGATTCTTGGTGTTTCATTTCAATTTACTTACAGAGGGAAAGTTTTTCAGGTGGGAGAATTTGCCAATAGTGGACAGGTTGGAACTAATTCGATGACAATTTCCGTTGAAAAGGATGACACGGAAAACTTAATAATTAAATTATTAAAAAGTAGTTTAACAAATGTAGATCAGCCTGTATGGAACTTGATGATGAAAAATATATATAATACAAGTGCTTTTCAACTTGAAAGAGAAGATTTTAGACTAAATATTCTTTATTCTGATCCCTCACCTATTAATTATTTATCATCAGTAGATGATGAAATATGGCCCCAAGATTTAAGCAGCAATGTTTTATTAAGAACTCTTGGATTAGATAAATTAAATGTATACAATGATCCCGAACCTAGAGGTGATGGTTTTTTCGATTTTATACCCGGTATTACCGTTGATCAGAAATATGGAAGAATAATTTTTCCCACTATCGAACCATTTGGTGAAACTCTCTTTGATTTATTATCAGCTGAAAAAAACACATCCGAAGAATATGAAATTAGAGAAACTTATAACTTAAATCAAAAAAAATATGTTTTCTGGGAAATGTATGCTCTTACACAGGCTGCAGCACTTCAATCCACAGAAAAAAATAAATTTCAATTGAAAGGAAGATACAAAACTGCCAATTCAGATGGAATTTCCATAGGTGCATTTAATATTCCCAGAGGTTCGGTTCAAGTTACAGCTGGCGGAAGAGTTTTAAGAGAAGGTGTTGATTACACTGTTAATTATCAAATAGGGAGAGTTAAAATTCTTGATCCAGGTTTAAAAGCCTCAAATATTCCGATTAAAATATCTGTGGAAAACAATACTTTTTTTGGACAACAAAATAAGAGGTTTTCAGGATTTGATTTAATTCATCAACTTAACGAAAATACAACCATCGGTGGGACTTTAATTAACTTGAGTGAAAATCCACTTACTCAAAAAGCAAATTATGGTACAGAGCCTGTAAACAATACAATGATTGGCTTGAACACTAATTTTTCCACAGAAGTTCCTTTTTTGACAAAGTTGGTTAATTACATCCCAACAATTCAGACGAGCGAAAAGTCAAAAATATCAGTGAGAGCTGAAGTTGCTAGTTTATTAGCTGGAAATCCTAGAAACACACAACTTCAGGGAGAAGCAAATGTTTATTTAGATGATTTTGAGGGAGCTCAAACCAATATTGATGTTAAAGGATCCTTTGCATGGAAATTGGCAAGTATACCAAGACAAAAAAAATATGATGATGATTACGGTAAGGATAACATAAAGTCAGGATACAAGAGAGCAAAATTAGCATGGTATACTATCGATCCTGTTTTTTACTCGGGACAATTTAGACCTGATGATATTTCTAACAATGATATTTCTCTTAATACAACAAGAAGAATTTTCATAAATGAAATCTTTCCTGAGCAAGATCTAGTCCAAGGACAATCTACTGTTCAGAACACATTGGATCTATCATTTTTCCCAAGTGAAAAAGGACCGTATAACAATCAAGAAAAATCCTCATTTGAAGAGAATACAAAATCAAATTGGGGTGGAATCATGAGAGCAATTAATTCAACAAATTTTGAACAAGCTAATGTGGAATTTATTGAATTTTGGTTATTGGACACTTTTAATGAAATTGATGGAGAAAGTAAAGATTTGGGTAATTTAATTTTTCATCTTGGAAATATTTCAGAAGATATTTTACCAGATGGAAGAAAGCAATTTGAAAATGGGTTACCTGGCTCTGACCTAACATCAACAAAAACAACAAATTGGGGTAGAACACCCTCTTCGCAGTCCCTTTTGTATGCATTCAATTCAGTTGAAAGTGATAGAAATCTCCAAGATGTTGGATTAGATGGGCTTAATGATAGTGAAGAAAAGATTTTTTATCCAAATGGACCAGATGAAGATCCAGCAGGAGACAACTATCAATTTTTTCTTCAAGCTCAAGGGGGTATAATTGATAGATACAAAAACTACAATGGTACGGATGGAAATTCACCAATATCTTTTTCTGATCAAAATAGGGGAAGTACTACTGAGCCAGATACTGAGGACATAAATAGGGATCAAACCATGAATACAATAGATAGTTATTTTGAATATAAGGTTCCAATAAGAAAGGGTATGAACGTTGGAAATCATCCATTTGTAACAGATGTGAGAGAAAATATCAACGTTACATTACCTAATGGAAGATCGATAACAACAAGATGGATTCAGTTCAAGGTACCCATCGACAAGAGTTATTACCTTGGTACCAATTTCAAAGACTATTACCAAAATATCAATGGAATAGAGGATTTGAGATCAATTCGATTTATGAGGATGATACTTAAAGATTTTGAGACCCCAGTTATATTCAGATTTGGAACACTTGATTTAGTAAGAGGTGACTGGAGAAGATATAATAAGTCCCTTAATGAAAATTTAATTTATTCTTCCAACACAACTGTTGACATAAGTACTGTAAATATTTTAGAAAATGAGAATAGAATACCAGTTAACTATGTTTTGCCTCCTGATATCCAAAGGGAACAAATAAATAACAACAATACAATAGTAAGACAAAATGAACAATCTTTGTCATTTAGAGTTTGTAATCTTAAACCCATGGATTACAGAGGAGTTTTCAAAAATGTAGATATTGATTTAAGGCAGTATAAAAAGTTAAAGATGTATATACATGCTGAATCAATTCAAGGGAATAATCCTCTTCCTGGAGAGGGTAATTTCGATGAGCTTGATAGAAGGTTAGTTGCTTTTTTAAGGATTGGAACGGATTATCAAGATAACTATTATCAAATTGAAGTCCCTTTAAAACCAACTAAATTTGCTGAAAATTCTTCAAATAGAATTAGTGCAGAAGATGTCTGGAATCCAGATACCAATTCAATAGATTTTCCTGTGGAACTATTATCCAAGATCAAGTCCAAATATCTAAGCAAAAATTCTTTAACAGAGGCTTCTTTTTATGATGTAGAAATGAATCAAGTAGATGAGTTTACTGGAATTTCTAATTTATCCGGTAGTAAACATTACAGAATCTCAGTTAAAGGAAATCCTTCACTAGGTTCAATTAGGACAATGATGATTGGAGTGAAAAATCCATCGAAAATAATTGGTGACAATTTATGCGGTGAAGTCTGGTTTAATGAACTGAGAATAGCTGGAATTGACAANGAAGGAGGCTGGGCTTCTATAGGATCAATCGATGGNAATATGGCAGACTTTTTAAATTTTTCNGGGAATACCAGATATTCCTCTATTGGTTTTGGGAGTATTGACCAATCTCCAAATCAAAGAACAAGAGAAGAATTATTTCAGTATGACTTTACTACTGCTGGAGACGTCGCGAAACTTTTACCAGCCAGTTTTGGAATACAAATACCACTTAATTATAGTATTGGTGAGGTGACAATTTCACCTGAATTTGATCCTTTTTATCAAGATATTAAACTAAAAGATAGAATAGACGCTTCGGGCTCAAATGAAGAAAAAAATAAAATAAGGCAGCAAGCTATTGACTACACAAAACGGAAAAATATAAGTATTGTTGGTNTAAAAAAAATAAGCAATTTGGAGGAGAAAAAATTTTATAATATTGAAAACTTTGATTTTTCTTATTCATATAATGAAATACNCCATCACGACTATGAAATTGAAAANCAAAAAAATNAAAATATAAGGCTGCAGGGGAATTATGGTTATAATTTTCAAAGTTTAGAACTATCTCCCTTTTCAGAAATAAAATTTTTAAAGAATAAAAAATACTTAGAGTGGTTAAGGAATATTAATTTTAACCCTTTGCCGTCAAGTTTTTCATTTTCAGCAAACATAAATAGAACACTAAATTCGCAACAATTCAGAGATGTTTATATGGATGATGAAACTGAAAAATCATTTTTAGCACTGCCAGTTCTTGTGCAAAGAAATTATTTATTTGATAACACATACAATTTGCAATATAATTTAACAAGGTCTGCAAGAGTCAATTTTACTTCTTCGACTAGTAGAATAATTAGGAACCGTTTTAACGATCAAAATGAAGATTATAAAGAAGCACAAAATATATGGTATAATATTTTTGACCAAGGAGATCCAAATAGACATTTTCAAAAATTTAATTTAACCTACAAATTACCCTTTAGATATTTTAAACCATTAAGTTTTATTGATTCTGATTTAAATTATTCTGGAGATTTTAGTTGGGTACGTGGGTCTGAAATTTTATCTCAAGTAGAAAATGACCTTGGACAAAAATTAGGTATAGTAAATACAATTCAAAATGCAAATACAAAAACAATAAATGGCTCTATAGATACAAACAAACTATACGAAATCTTTAGATTAAAAAATAAAAGCAAAAGACCACTAAATAACAATCTGTCCAAGCCTAATGACTCTATTTCAAAGAAAAACAGGAACAATTTTTTGCTTAAAACAACTGTAGATCTATTAAATTCTTTTAAAAGATTACGATTTTCTTATTCAGAAAATAATGGAAAAGTTATACCCGGATATTTACCATCTATTGGCTTTTTAGGTTCTTTTAATCCTAATTTAGCATTTACTTTTGGGAGCCAGTCAGATATAAGATACGAAATTGCTAAAAGAGGAATGTTGACAGATTTTGACGGATTTAATCAACCCTTCTCACAAGTTCGAAATAACCAATTAAGTATAAATGGACAGTTGAGGTTTGGCAAAAGTTTTTTAATTGACTT
>PBVB01000087.1 GCA_002728075.1 Flavobacteriaceae bacterium | reverse complement strand
CAAGTGCACCCCTTAGATGCCCCCTATGATGGCGAGTGCCCCTAAAGAAATTTTACGCGTTGAAGACGCGTATTTTAGAAAAAATCTGAAATTTCCTTAATATTCAGTCAAAATTAGCTAAGAATCGAGTAAATTTGACTTTTTTTCTAAAAAGAAAACATTATTTAAAATGTGGAGAGTTGTAATAATTTCAATTGTTATTTTAGCATCTGTACAAATGATTTTTTCAAGATTCTGAATTTAATACTATCTTAAACTAATTGGACAAAACAAAAAAATATGACGTTGCCTATTTAAAAATGGCAGAAACTTGGGGAAAACTTTCCTACTGTAAAAGAAGACAAGTTGGTGCCATCATAGTTAAAAATAGGATGATAATTTCTGATGGGTACAACGGAACTCCGACAGGTTTTGAAAATGTTTGTGAAGATGAAGATAACTACACAAAATGGTACGTTCTACATGCCGAGGCCAATGCAATTTTAAAAGTTGCAAGTTCGACTCAATCTTGTGATGGAGCAACACTATACGTTACTCTTTCACCATGTAGGGAATGTTCTAAATTGATCCATCAATCAGGAATATCCAGAGTGGTTTATTCTGAGGCCTATAAAGATTTATCTGGGGTTGAATTTTTAAAAAAAGCAGGTGTTATAGTAGATCAAATTCCTCTAAAATAATTAAATAAATGAGAAATTATATATATCTGATTCTTATCGCAGGTAGTACATTTCTATTAATCTATAATTTTAAAAGTTTAGGAAATAATTTATTCGAATCTTCTAATAATCCTGAAAAGAAAATCGAAAACTTATATTACTACTTAAAAAATTATTATGTAGACAAAATAGATTTAGATAGTCTTTCTAATGAAATTATAAAAGATGTTGTAAAAAAATTAGATCCTCACTCATTTTATATTTCAAAAAACGAATTACCTATTGTAAATGAAAGCATGAGGGGAAGTTTTGAAGGAATTGGAGTAAACTTTTTTTTCATAAACGATACGGTTTCTATCATAAGAGTATTGAAAGGCAGTCCAGCTGAAAAATTTGGTTTATTAGCAGGGGATAGAATCTTAATGAGCGATAAGGATACCCTTTATGGCAAAAATCTATCAAATCAAAAAATATTAGATAAAATCAAAGGGCCAAAAGATTCAAAAATTAATCTTGAAATTTTCAGGCCGAGTTCCGCTGAAAAATTTAATGTAAATATAGAAAGAGGGAAGGTTGATATCGGTTCAGTCTTTTTTTATGAATTGAAAGAGGATGTAGGATACATCAAAATTGATAGATTTATTAAAGAAACGGATGTTGATTTTAAATTGGCCATTGAAAATTTTAATGAAAAGGGGATTAAAAAACTTATTTTGGACTTAAGAGACAACCCTGGGGGTTACTTGTTCTCAGCTGAGAAAATTTCAGATATATTCTTAGAAAAAGATCAAAAAATTGTGATTGTTAAGTCAAGTAAAGGTGAAATAAAAGAAAAACTCGCTTCAGGGGAAGGAATATTTAAAGAGGGAAACGTTTGCATTCTAATAAATAAAAACTCCGCATCTGCAAGTGAGGTTTTAGCTGGTGCCCTACAGGATAACGATAGAGCCTTCATAATCGGAGAAACTTCATTCGGCAAAGGGTTGGTTCAAAATCAATTCCCACTAGGAAGTAAAGATGCAATTCGCCTTACTGTAGCAAAATATTATACACCCTCTGGAAGAAGTATTCAAAAACCCTTTGAGTCCTATAAGGATAACATTGACTACTTGATAAAAGATTCAAAAAAGCCACGTGATCAAGCTATTGACACTATAATGTATTATAGCACTAATGGGAAAAAATTATTTACTAAAGGGGGAATTTTACCCGATAAAATTTTACCTAGTAAAGAAGCTAAATCTAAAAATATTATTAGTTATGAAATTATATGGAATCAATTCAATCGTATGGTTATTGAAGAGGTGGATAAAAACCGTAATTTTTATTCTAAACTAAAAAGAGAAGATGTCTTAAAAGAAGAATTTTTAGACAAAGCAAAGTGGATTGAACTTTTAAATGTACTATCTAAAAAAAACAAAATAGATTTGAAATCAAGTGATTATGAAATTATGTTTAATAGTATTAGATCTATTTTAGTTTTTCAACTTTTTGATAGAAAGACTCAGATTGAAGTAAATAATTCCAATGACCCTTATATATTTGAGGCAATAAAAATTCTGAAATAGTATTAGTTTAATTTCCCTTTTTTTTAAGACGTTTTATTTTAAGTGATAAAAGAAGTATTAAAAGAAGCAAAAATGAACATAGAGAAGAAAAAACTCCAATTACGGCAACTAGACTTTCATTTACAAGAGGATTATCAAAGTCTATTAAAAAGGCATTAAAGATCAACATACCAACTGAAATCAAAATAAATACCAAAATCAAATTTTTCATCATACATTTAATATGTTTCAAATTTATCTAATTATTTTAATTTTATTCAAGTATGATTAAAATTGATGATGTTATTGTTTCTGACGAAGTATTAGAAAAAAAATTTGTTTGTGATATAAATAGTTGCTTGGGACAGTGTTGCGTAAAAGGAGATGCAGGAGCTCCATTGGAAAAAGAGGATATAAAAAAATTAAAAAAGAATTATAAACACATCAAACCATACATGACCAAAAAAGGTATTGATGAGGTTGAAAAAAAGGGTCTNTATGTTAGAGGCTCAGACGGAGATTTAGAGACACCNATCATTAATGGTAAAGAATGTGCATATGCTTTTTTTGATGAAAATGGTATAGCGNTATGCTCAATCCAAAAATCATATGATGAAAAAAAAATAAANTGGGAAAAACCAATTTCATGTGGTTTATATCCTTTAAGAATAAAAAAATATAATTCTTTTACGGCCATTAACTATCACAATTGGAGTATTTGCAAATCTGCTTGTAGTTTGGGAGAAAAAANTAAAGTTTATGTATTCCAATTTTTAAAAAATAGTATTATTAAAAGGTTTGGAACTGAATGGTATGAAAAACTCGAGAAGATTTTTAAAAACAGAATTGATGATAAAAATTAAAAGAACCNTNAAAAGGANTTNTTNATGAAATTTTCAACACCTAAAGGTTATTAAAAANAAGTTNTCGNAGGCTTAAATATTTNTAATTTTGTTTGTTTTGTTTATCCAAAGTTACAAGACTTGTAGAATTAAATTCAAAATGCAATTAAAACAGTGTTATTTGACGTTTTGTAACTTTCCTAACAAAAACGGGGTTTCACAGAGGGNNNAATCCGTAAGTNGCTGTCTAATAAGTAATTAAAAAAAGCCNNNGNGACAGTGTTTTTTTNAAAAAANCTGTTTTTTGTTAAAAACTAGGCATCATTGTGGAAAAGTTGGNCTTTCAATTCTGATAAAATTTTCGAAATATTTGTTAGTACAAAAATTGTCAAAAATTCTTTAAGTAAAATACTTTTCAATTTAATCGAAATTGAAGGGCTACTTTTTGGAGCTAATTTTTAAAAAATGAAGATAGAACANATAATCAAAAGAGACTTTACCACCAGAGTTTATGATCTAAACAAAATTACAGATGCTGTTGAAAAGGCAATGGATGCTGTAGGGGTTGGTAATAAACAGAATGCAGAGGATATAGCTCTACTAGTAAATCAAAAATTACTTGAAAGAAAAAAAATAGAACCAGAATATATCCCAACTATCGAACAGGTTCAAGATACAGTTGAAACCAAACTTATGGAAAGTCAGTTTCCAGAAGTGGCAAAAGCGTATATTCTATATCGAAATAAAAGAAGTCAACAAAGACAATCAGATATCTTNGAAAAACGAATCAATTTAAAACCATATGAGTATCCAAATTTNTATGAATATGTTCCTGCNATAAGACATTCTTATTGGATTCATTCCGAGTTCAATTTTACAAGTGATATTCAAGATTTTAAATCAAGACTATCTCCAGTTGAAAAGAATGCCATCAAAAATACTATGCTCGCNATATCTCAAATAGAGGTTGCAGTAAAGTCTTTCTGGGGAGACCTCTATCATAGGATTCCTAAGCCTGAGGTCGGGTCTGTAGGATCAACCTTTGCTGAAAGTGAAGTTCGCCATGCAGATGCCTATTCCCATTTACTAGAAATTTTGGGGCTAAACTCCGAGTTTAGTGAGCTCAAGAAGAAACCCGCAATAATGAAGAGAGTTCGTTATTTGGAGACTGCTCTTAGAAATTCCAAAAGCGATGACAATAGAGAATATGCAGAGGCGATNCTTCTGTTTTCATTATTTATTGAACACGTTTCGTTGTTTTCGCAGTTNNTAATTATAATGGCTTTTAACAAACATAAAAATATGCTTAAAGGAATTTCAAATGTTGTAGAGGCGACTTCTAAAGAAGAACAAATCCATGGCGATTTCGGAATTGATTTAATCAAAATTCTTCAAAAGGAAAATCCCGAATGGTTTACCTCAGACTACAACAGAAATATACACGAGCTATGCAAACAAGCTTATGAAGCAGAAAAAGAGGTAGTAGATTGGATTTTTGAAGACGGTGAACTTGACTTTTTGCCCAAGGCAGTAGTTAATGAGTTTTTAAAAAATAGATTTAATAATTCTTTAGAAAGCATTGGAATTGAAAAAGCTTTCGAAATAGACCAAGATTTGGTTTCCCAAACTGAGTGGTTCGATGATGAAATCATNGGGACCAAGCATGGAGACTTTTTTGTAAAACGTTCTATAAATTATAGTAAAAGAACACAAAGTATAACGAGTGATGACCTATTCTAAAAAATGCAGAAAAAACTAAAAGCCAAGGAGGAACAAAAAAATTCATATCAACATTTAGTTCAAGCCAGAAAAGAGGCGAGGGAGTCTAATCTAAATTCAAAAAAATCATTTGAATGGTTGAACGATAATAGTAGGAAATTTTTAGCTGCTGGGTATTTAGGAGAAGGAATAAACGCTGAGGAGCGTATAGCAAACATTGCTAAAAGAGCAGAGGAAATTTTAGAGATGCCAGGTTTTGCTGATAAGTTTTACAATTACATGTCGGAAGGATTTTATTCACTAGCATCTCCGGTATGGTCAAACTTCGGTAAAGAACGCGGCTTACCAATTAGCTGCTTTGGTTCTCACATTGATGATGATATTGGAAATATTTTGTACACTCAATCTGAGGTCGGAATGATGTCTAAATTAGGCGGAGGAACTTCAGGTTATTTTGGTAAAATCAGACACAGAGGTGCGGAGATTAAAAATAATGGAGAGGCCTCAGGAGCAGTTCATGTTATGAGGCTATTTGAATCTATGGTTGATGTCGTAAGCCAAGGCTCGGTGAGGAGAGGTCGTTTCTCACCATACCTCCCAGTTGATCATCCCGATATTATGGAATTTTTGGAAATAGGTACAGAAGGTAATCCTATCCAAGAATTGACCCATGGCGTCACCGTCACCAATGACTGGATGCAAGAAATGATTGATGGTGATGTAGAAAAAAGGACCGTTTGGGCAAAAGTCATACAAAGTCGTGGGGAAATGGGATATCCCTATATCTTTTTTACAGACAACGCAAACAATGGTGCTGCAGATGTTTACAAGGACAAAAAGTTGCCGATATATGCTAGCAACTTATGCACAGAAATCATGTTACCCTCTGATCACAATTGGTCATTTGTCTGTGTTTTATCAAGTATAAACCTGTTGCATTACGATAAATGGAAAAACACCGACGCCATCGAAACAATGATTTATTTCTTAGATACACTAGTTACAGAGTTTATAGAAAAATTAGATAGGTATAAAAATTCCCCTAATAGAGATGACCAACAGACATTTCTATTCATGGAAAGAGCGTATAATTTTGCAAAAGAAAATAGAGCTCTTGGAATGGGAGTTTTAGGATGGCATTCTTTACTGCAATCTAAGATGCATGCCTTTGATAGCCAAGAGGCGTATGATTTAAATAGTGAGATTTTCAGAACAATAAAGGAAAAGTCATATAAAGCTTCAGAATACTTGGCAACTAAGTTTGGAGAACCTAAACTACTAAAAGGTTACGGGAGAAGAAATACAACTTTAAATGCGATTGCTCCGACAACATCATCTGCGTTTATCTTAGGTCAGGTTTCTCAAGGCATAGAGCCTATATGGTCAAATATCTATGTTAAAGATATCGCAAAAATTAAAGTTACTGTTAAAAACCCATTTTTAATAGAACTCCTAAAAGAGAAAGGCATGGATACCCCAGAGGTATGGAAAAGCATAAGAGATAGAGATGGTTCTGTCCAACATCTGGAGTTCTTATCTGAAAACGAAAAAGAGGTATTTAAGACATATTCTGAAATTGATCAGTTGGCTATAATTTATCAAGCCGCGAACAGGCAAAATCATTTAGATCAAGGCCAGTCTTTGAATATTATTATACATCCAGATACCAGCACTAAAGAAATCAATAAGATTCATATCACAGCATGGAAACTTGGACTTAAATCACTGTATTACCAGCACAGTATGAATGCTGCTCAAAAGTTCAA
>PBVB01000086.1 GCA_002728075.1 Flavobacteriaceae bacterium | reverse complement strand
ATTATTATTGGCAGCTCCTTTAATGAATCCAAATCATTTTTTGATAAATATCCATTTCTATACATTTGATTAAAAACAACATTTCTTCTATTAGTAGTTAATTTTGGTCTTCTCCTTGGGTTGTATAGTGATGAGTTTTTAAGCATCCCAACTAGTGTTGCAGATTGTTCCAACGACAAATCGGATGGTTTTTTGTTGAAATAAATCTTTGCTGCTGACTCAATTCCGTCAGCTTGATATCCAAAATCGTAAATATTCAAATACATTGCGATTATTTCATTCTTTGTAAATCTTCTTTCAAGTTTTACCGCCAAGACCCACTCTTTTACCTTTTGTATGATAGCTTCAATTTTATTTCTTGAACGAACACCTACAAACAATTGGCGAGCTAACTGCTGAGTAATTGTACTTGCACCTCCTTTTTTCCCCAAATAAAAAATTGCCCTTAAAGTCCCTTTGAAATCTATCCCTGAATGACTGTAAAATCTCTCATCTTCAGTGGCAATTAAGGCATCAATAATATTTTTTGGTAGTTGAGAAAAACTAATAGGAGTCCTGTTATCATTCAGGTAAAATTTACCCAAAACTGTACCATCTGATGAATAAATAGCTGTCGCTAAATTTGTTTTGGGATTTTCTAATTGTTCAATTGATGGCATTTCTCCCAGTTTACCTGTTGCTGCAGAAACAAAGAGAATAACTATAAATGATATTGGAATTAAATATAAAATCCACAATGAAACTACATATCCTGAATATTTTTTATTCTTTTTTAACTTCCTATTCATTTGATATTTTCTCGATTGACAAACCTAAAGACAAAATCCCAGATAAATATTTATCTCCCTTGATTTGACCAATTTTTCTGTTTGCCTGCTTTATTTCAAAAATATAAGGGGGTGAGAAAAACGGTTTCCAATTTCTCTTCCATAATAATTTACTCTCTTTGATATCAGAAAATCCTTTACCAAGCCATTCTCCCTTATTATCGGCCATCATATATTCTAATGTGTCTGTTTCATAAACCTTTTGATTTGATTTTAAACTTGCAATCAGAAAAATATTTGAAAAAGGATAGTCATTGTTATTTCTTAAATAAAAATAAATATTGGAGGAAAAGTCGATGGTGTCACTTATTTCAAATTTGATTGATTCTTCAAGGTTCCAGCCATTTAAAATTTCTTTATCAATTCTTATTGCATTGCTGTCAACACAACTCGATGAGAGATAAAATATTAGAATCGATATGGCACATTTCACTGTATTCATCAGAATGAATTATAATTTTAGATTTTTTTATAAAATCTTTTGCTTTTTTTTTCTCCTTTTCTTAGTCTTTTTTGTTCATCTAAACTAAGATTATTAATTTTTTGACATTCAGTCGAACAACAACCANTCAATGANTCNTTGCAACTTTNNCATTGTATAAATAACATATTACAAGCAACATTCGAACAATTTACATGGTTGTCAGATTTTGAGCCGCATTGATGACAACTTGAAATTACATCATTTGTTATCTTCTCAGATAAACGATTGTCAAAAACAAAATTTTTACCTATAAATTTATTTTTATAATTATTATTTCTTACCTGACGTGCGTAGTTAATTATACCTCCATCAAGCTGAAAAACATTTTTGAAACCCTTAAATTTTAAATAAGCTGAGGCTTTTTCACATCGAATTCCACCAGTACAATAGAGCAAAATTTTCTTATTTCTTTTTTCATTTTCTAATTTCTTATCTATAAAATTTATTGATTCCTTGAATGAATCAACAGCAGGAGTTATAGCACCAACAAAATGGCCTATCTCGCTTTCATAGTGATTCCTCATATCAATGCAATACGTTCCTTTTTCGGACAAAATTTTNTTAAATTCNGTTGCATTCAAATGCATACCAACATTAGTTGGATCGAAATTTTCATCTTGAATTCCATCTACAACTATTTGTTTCCTTATTTTAATTTTAAGTTTAAGAAAAGATTTTANATTGTTTTCAATAGCAAAATTTAATCTTATCCCTTTTAAAGGAACAATTTGGTCTAATTCAGATACAAAATCACTTAATTGTTTCTTTGGTAAAGAAAGTTGTGCGTTTATACCCTCAGTAGCAACATATATCCTCCCTAGTACTCCTATTTTAGACCACGAGGAAAATAAATAGTTTCTAAAAATAGATAAGTTTTTTATCTTAAAATATTTATAAAAAGATAGTATAAGTCTGTCTTCTCTAGACTTCTCTAGAAGCTCTATACTCTCGGCATTACTAAGTTTATTGTACAGATTCATATCTAAAATTTATTACAAATTTAAATTAAATTGATAATCTTTAAAAGTAAGCCATATTGTTAATAATACATTTATTTTCTAAGTTAGCAGAAGAAGATAAATTGGTATTTTTAAAAAAAAATTATGAGTCAAGATAAGTCTGCTAAATTAAAATCTCTTCAACTAACCCTTGATAAACTTGATAAAACTTATGGTAAAGGTGCTGTTATGAAATTAGGAGATGAAGTTGTAGAAAAAGTAGAGGCAATTTCTTCTGGTTCTATAGGGTTAGATATTGCATTAGGAATCGGGGGTTATCCAAGGGGCAGAGTAATCGAAATTTATGGACCTGAGTCATCAGGTAAAACTACATTAACATTACATGCTATAGCTGAATGCCAAAAANGTGGGGGAATTGCAGCTTTTATTGATGCCGAACACGCCTTCGATAGGTTTTATGCTGAGAAATTAGGGGTTGATATCAGTGANTTAATTATTTCACAACCTGACCACGGAGAACAAGCTTTAGAAATTGCAGATAATTTAATCCGATCCGGTGCAATAGACATAATCGTTATTGANTCCGTTGCCGCTCTTACTCCAAAAAGCGAAATCGAAGGAGAAATGGGAGACTCAAAAATGGGACTTCATGCTAGACTTATGTCACAGGCTTTGAGAAAGCTTACTGGTTCTATAGCAAGAACAAATTGCACCGTTTTCTTTATTAATCAGCTAAGAGAAAAAATTGGTGTGATGTTTGGTAACCCTGAAACAACGACTGGAGGAAATGCTCTGAAGTTTTATGCGTCTGTCAGATTAGACATTAGAAGATCGACGCAAATAAAAAGTACTGAATCTGAGGTATTAGGTAATAGAACAAGGGTGAAAGTTGTTAAAAATAAAGTTGCTCCGCCATTTAAAATGGCTGAATTTGATATTTTNTACGGAACAGGTATTTCAAAAATAGGTGAGATAATAGACATATGTGTTGATACTGAGGTAATAAAAAAATCTGGTTCATGGTTCAGCTATGGAGANACAAAACTAGGNCAAGGTAAGGAGGCCGTAAAAAAGTTATTNGAGGATAATCCTGAATTACTAGAAGAACTTGAGCAAAAAATTGTCAACTNCGTTGATTANTTTTTTTTAACAATTTTTCTTTTGCTACTGCTTTTTCATGACTTTTTAAAGAATCTTTTTTGAGTCCCGTAAAGATAACTTCCCAGACTTGCTGCTTGAAGTCTTCTAATTTGTTAATATTTTTTGGTGGGAACATTTTTTTAAANGTTTTTACTCTCAATTNCCCGGGATATCCAAACCGAGGATACCAAGGGAATTTNCGCTTACAATCTAAAAAGCTCATAGGAATTATTGGGATTTGATGATCAATAGAAATCTTAAATGCTCCCCTTTTAAATTCATTTAAAAAAATCGTATCGTCGGTGTATTTAACCTCAGGGAATATACAAATACTATAGCCTAAAGATAGTTGCTTGTCTACCCTTCCGTATACCCCCCACCTGCTTTTTTTGGAGCTTCTATCAACCATGACAGCAGCTCTCTTATATATATATCCAAATATTGGGATTTTTACAAGTTCTTTTTTCCCAACGAAAACAAAGGGATTTTTTGAAACCTGAAACATAACAAAGGGATCTATGTAGCTAGTATGATTTGCTACTAGTATAAATGATTCCCCAAGAGGTAGCTCTTCTTCATAATAAATTTTGGTGTAAAAACCAGACAAAAATAATATAAANGGTGACCAGATATATCTAGCACACCAAAAAATAAAATTGTATCCTTTAGGATGGAAAGCTGCTGTAGCTAAAAAAGGGAATAAAAAAATTACTGGTATAGAAGCTANTATATAAAACCATACCCGCCAAATANATAGAATCATTAATCGCATNTGCTTATATGTAGAAAATTAAAAATTTTATTTAAAAAAATTAACTTTGTCAAAACAATTCTAATGGCTAGAGTATTAACAGGCATACAAAGCACTGGTGTTCCTCACCTAGGGAACATACTGGGAGCAATCATTCCGGCCATTAATAGATCNAAAATTAAAGGTAATGAATCTTTTTTATTTATTGCTGACCTACATTCGTTAACACAAATAAAGANTTCTGATCAATTAAAAANGAATACTCTAAACACAGCAGCAGCTTGGTTGTCTTTCGGTTTAGANACAAAACANACCGTTTTTTACAGNCAAAGTGATATNCCAGAAGTGGCCGANCTAGCCTGGTATTTAAGCTGTTTTTANCCCTACCAACGCCTTACATTATCTCATTCTTTCAAAGACAAATCTCAGAATTTAAAAGATATAAATTCTGGTTTATTTTATTATCCTGTGTTAATGGCTGCAGATATTTTACTTTATGATGCAAACATTGTCCCTGTTGGGAAAGACCAATTACAGCATCTAGAGATAACTAGAAGTATTGCTTCGCGATTTAACAATCATTTTGGTGATACGTTTGTAACTCCAAAAGCCGAACTTGAGAAAAACTCTAGTTACGTTATTGGAACAGATGGAAACAAAATGAGTAAATCAAAAGATAATATAATTGATATTTTTCAAGACGATAATCTTCTTATGAAACAAGTTATGNGTATTAAAACTGAGTCAACTGCAATTGATGAACCAAAAAATCCAAAAAANTGCAATGTTTTCAAAATTTTTTCANTGATTGCTAGTGAGAAAGANATAAATATCTTGAAAAAAAGGTATTATTCTGGTGATGTTGGATTNGGTGAGGCTAAGAAAATTCTTTTAGATGAAATAAAAGNNAAATTTAAAACTGAAAGGGATAAATTTAANTTTTTANTTAGTAATCCNGAGCTNGTTGAGAAAAAACTTGAATCTGGCTCTAAAAAGGCAAAACGCTTTGCAAATAAAGTATTAAAAAGGGTTAGATTAAAACTAGGATATGACAAATAAACCTATTAATCGACAATTTTATTTATTATCTTTATTAGGTGGACTTAGTTAAAGAGATAGAAAAATTACTATACTTTCACGAATGTGTGACAGTTCCTAATTTTGGCTCATTTTTAGTTAGTAATACAAGCGCAAAAATTGATTTCAAAATAGGAAAATTTGTGTCTCCTAAAAGAAAGATCTCATTTAATGCTCTTATNAAACAAAACGANGGANTTTTAGCGAAANATNTTTCNTCTAATAAAAATATNAGCTATCAAAATGCACTGGAGGAAATTGATAAAAAAATAAANATATGGTTNAAGAAAATCCAGACNGATACCTTGATTTTTAAAAATATAGGTGAATTTTATTTGAACGCTGAAAATAAATTATGCTTTCAAGCCTACAACACCAAAAATTTTTCACATAATTTATACGGGCTTGAAGATTTCGAGAGATTGCCTTTGAATGAGAGTGATTTAAAAATTATTATAAATAAAGAGAAAAACACTAAAAATACTATTATGAACAATGATAAAAATGAAAACTTAGCATTTGAACCTGAATCCAAAGATTCAGGGGGAAAAGGTAAATTTAAAATAGTGGCAATAATTACTTCCTTGATTGTTTTGTCAGTTTTGGGATACTATTTTGGGAATGAATATATTCAAAATGAGAGAATCCGTTCAACCGAAATTGCACAGAAAAAAATTAAAAATAATGTACAAAAAGCAACATATGAAATTGGTTCAATTTCCTCGTTAGAATTAAATGTTAAGGCAAATATAGAAACCGTTGAAGATGACAGGGTTTTAATTGAACAAGGGGATTTCTACAGTATAATTGCAGGAAGTTTCAGAGATGAAATAAATGCAGAAAAACTTTTAAATAAGTTGAAATCAGAGGGATTTGATGCCTCTTTTGCAAAAAGTAGTCCTTCAGGATTGTTTAGGGTTGCTTATGGAAGATTAAAAACAAAGAGAGAGGCTTATCAATTATTAAATTTTGTTAAGTTCACGCTAGAGCTTGATGCTTGGTACCTTGTGGAATAAGAATCATAGCCTGTAAATCCATCCTTTTGGATTTATTGGAGTGCTTGATTGAAAAATACTAAATTTAAGTTCTGTTTTACCCGTAGTGGGATTTGTAAAAACTTTACCTATTTTTTCTTTAGGTCTTAAAGATTGTCCTTTCTTAACATAAACGACTTCTAAATTTGTATAGGCTGTAATATAACTGCCGTGCTGAACTAGTACAGTAGGATTACTACCTTTATAGCTTAAAACTGTCATTACAATTCCTTTAAATATAGCTCTTGCATCGGCAGTTTGATTTGTAGCTATTGTAATTCCATTACTTTTTATTTTTGTAGTCCTAACTACAGGGTGGAATTGAGTCCCAAAATTTTGAATTACAATTCCTTCTTCTACAGGCCATGGGAGTTTGCCTTTGTTAGCATAAAAACTTTTACCAACTAATTTTGCTTCTGGTGTAATGCTAAACTTTAAAGTGCTCGGAGACGAAGTTTTTCTGTTAGCGTTATCGATAGCAACTTTGATTAAGCGTTCTATTTCTTTATCAAATGCTGCAATTTTTTTCTCATTTTTTCTAATTCTGTATTCTAAATCTTTTTGTTTTTTAATTAGTTCTGCAATCATTAATTTTTGGCTTTCTATTTCTTTTTGGTAAATCAATTGTGATACTTGATTTTCTCTAATCAGAGATTCTTTATTTACTTTTTTTGAAAGCAATTCTATGTTTAATTTATTCAACAAATTCGTTTTTTTAAAAATAATTTCACCCTGTTTTTTTCTATGTTTAGCATACTGACTAAGGTATTTAAATCTATTATATGCTTGATAAAAAGATTCTGATGAAAATAAAAACATCAATCTGCTTTGGCGACTTTTACTATAGTATGACTTTCTAACCATATTTGCATAATCGTTTTTTAATTTGACAAGTTGAGCTCTTTGAATTTCTATATCTCTTTGATTTATATTTATCTGTTTAGAAATTAAATTAATTCCTTGATTAGTAACCTTTATTACCTTATTGCGCACTCTAATCTTTACATCCAAGTCCTGAATTTCATCAAGGGCTGATTTTTTTATATTGTTATTAGAAAACAAAATTGAATTAATCTGTTTT
>PBVB01000085.1 GCA_002728075.1 Flavobacteriaceae bacterium | reverse complement strand
GTGCTAAAGTATTTATTAAGCCTGCAACTGAAGGTACGGGGGTAATTGCTGGTGGTGCAGTAAGAACTGTTTTAGAAGCTGTAGGTGTTCAAAATGTACTTTCCAAATCTCAAGGTTCGTCGAATCCACATAATGTTGTGAAGGCTACTTTTGATGCTTTATTAAATTTGAGGAGTCCAGAAAAAATTGCTAATCAAAGAGGTATCTCTCTAGATAAACTATTTAATGATTAATACCATGGAGAAAATTAAAATAAAACAAATAAGAAGTAGTATAAAAAATTTAAAAAAACAGAAACTTACACTTATTGCCCTTGGTTTAAGAGGAATTGGTAAGGAAGTAATACATGAAAACACTCCAAATATAAAGGGTATGGTCGAAAAAGTTAATCATCTGGTAGAAATCACTAAAATTTAATTTAATGAATTTAGAAAATATAACACCAATTAAAGGTTCAAATAAAAAAGCCTCCAAGAGGCTAGGTAGAGGGCAGGGTTCTGGAAAAGGCGGAACATCTACAAGGGGTCATAAAGGTGCAAAATCTAGATCTGGATATTCAAAAAAAATTGGATTTGAAGGAGGTCAAATGCCTCTGCAAAGAAGGGTTCCTAAATTTGGGTTTAAAAATGTCAATAGATTAGAATATCAAGTTTTAAATCTTGAAAGTATTCAGCAATTAATTTTAAATAAGAAAATTAAAGATAAATTGGATATTGATAAAATTTATTCTTTAGGATTAGCTAGAAAGAAAAGTTTAGTGAAGGTTTTGGGCAATGGAAAAATATCTTCCCCAGTGAAAATAACGGCTCATAAGTTTTCAAAGAAAGCACAAAAAGAAATCGAGTCGGCTGGAGGAGAAGTAAATTTAATTTCGCTAAATGGGTAAATTTATTCAAGCACTTATTAATATTTACAAGATTGAAGAACTAAGAACTAGGATAGGTGTTACCTTGTCTATTTTGTTAGTTTATCGAGTAGGTGCACAAATTACACTCCCAGGTATAGATGCACTTCAACTTGCTGAACTAGGTGACAGAACAGGTGGTGGAGGTCTTCTTGGTGTACTAAATATGTTTACTGGAGGGGCATTTGCCAATGCTTCAGTTTTTGCTCTAGGCATAATGCCTTACATTTCTGCTTCAATTGTTGTTCAACTTATGGGGGTAGCTCTTCCATATTTACAAAAGCTTCAAAAGGAAGGAGAAAGCGGTAGAAAAACATTAAATCAAATAACAAGATGGTTGACAATTGCTATATGTGTTGTTCAGGCGCCTGCTTATCTTTACGGTCTTAGTGCACTTGGGGTGCCAGATTCAGCATTTATTTTGGGCAAGAGTTTTACTTTCATGATACCATCTGTTATTATTTTAGTTACAGGAACAATATTTGCAATGTGGCTTGGAGAAAAAATTACCGATAAAGGAATAGGAAACGGCATATCCTTGCTGATAATGGTGGGAATAATTGCCACATTGCCAATGTCCTTTACTCAGGAGGTTATCTCAAGAGTATCAGAAAATAACGGGGGGTTAATTCTAATTTTAATTGAAATGATATTATGGATTATTATAATTTTGTTGTCAATTCTTCTTGTTTTGGCCGTGAGGCAAATACCTGTTCAATATGCAAGAAGAGCACAAATGGGGGCGAACAATTCTAATCTTTTTGGAAGAAGACAATATATACCACTCAAATTAAATGCCTCTGGAGTGATGCCAATTATTTTTGCTCAAGCTATAATGTTTGCTCCTAGTTATATTGGGAGATTAATTGGAAATAACGAAGTTGGTCAATGGATTCAAGTTAACTTTTCAGATATTTTTGGTCTTTGGTATAATATTGTTTTTGGCTTACTTATAATTATTTTTACTTTTTTTTACACAGCTATAACAGTGCCAACAAACAAAATGTCAGATGATTTAAAAAGAAGTGGAGGTTTTGTACCAGGTATTAGGCCAGGCAATGAAACTAGTGAATTTTTAGATAATGTTATGTCTCAAATCACTTTTCCTGGATCACTGTTTTTAGCTGCTTTAGCTGTTTTTCCTGCGATAGTTGTAAAATTAATGGGTATGCAACAAGGATGGGCTCTATTTTATGGTGGAACATCATTATTAATCATGGTTGGGGTAGCTATTGATACAATTCAGCAAGTAAATTCATATTTATTAAATCGTCACTATGATGGACTTATGAAAACCACTAGTAACCGAAAAATTTCAATATAAAATGCCTAAACAAGAAGCTATTGAACAAGAAGGAAAAATAATTGAGGCTCTCTCAAACGCAATGTTTAGAGTTGAGCTTGAGAACGGACATGTTGTAACTGCCCATATTTCAGGTAAAATGAGACTTCATTATATTAAGCTTTTACCCGGCGATAAAGTAAAGCTTGAAATGAGTCCCTATGATTTAACTAAGGCAAGAATAACTTTTAGATTTTAATTTATAATTATGAAAGTAAAAACATCAATAAAAAAAAGAAGTTCAGATTGTAAAATCGTTAGAAGAAAGGGTAAATTATATATAATTAATAAGAAAAACCCAAGATTTAAACAAAGACAAGGATAATATGGCTAGAATATCAGGTATAGACATACCGAAATCGAAAAGGGGTGAGATTGCTTTAACTTACATTTATGGAGTTGGAAGAAGTCGAGCCTCAAGAATTTTAAATATAGCAAAAGTAGATTTAAATAAGAAAGTGTCAGATTGGACAGATTCTGAGATAAAATCAATCATTCAGGCTATTTCTAAATATAAAGTGGAAGGAGAATTGCGTTCAGAAACCCAACTTAATATTAAAAGACTTATGGATATTGGCTCCTACAGAGGTATTAGGCATAGGATCGGACTACCTCTTCGAGGCCAGAAAACTAAAAATAATTCTAGAACAAGAAAAGGAAAGAGAAAAACAATTGCTAATAAAAAGAAAGCTACTAAATAACTAAATATGGCTAAATCTGCGAATAAAAAAAGAAAAGTATCTGTAGAACCTGTTGGTGAAGCATATATTAATGCTTCATTTAACAATATTATTATTTCAATTACTAACCTTAAAGGCGAGGTTATTTCTTGGTCATCTGCGGGAAAAATGGGATTTAGAGGTTCTAAAAAAAACACTCCCTATGCCGCACAAGTTGCGGCTGAAGATTGCTCAAAAATAGCTCAAGATCTAGGTTTAAGGCAGGTTAAAGTTTATGTAAAAGGACCTGGAAACGGAAGAGAATCAGCTATTAGAACTATTCATAATAGTGGAATTGAAGTAACTGAAATTATTGATGTAACCCCTCTTCCTCACAATGGATGTCGCCCTCCTAAAAGAAGAAGAGTATAACTTAAAAAATATAAAATGGCTAGATATATAGGTCCTAAATCAAAAATCGCTAGAAAATTTGGAGAACCAGTTTTTGGTTCAGATAAATCNTTTGAAAAGAGAAATTNTCCTCCTGGACAACATGGTAACAATAAACGTAGAGGAAAAAAATCAGAGTATGCGATTCAATTGATGGAAAAGCAAAAGGCTAAATATACATATGGTATATTAGAAAAACAATTTAGGNTAATTTTTAATAGAGCCTCAAGGAGTAAAGGGGTAACAGGCGAAGTTTTACTTCAATTATGTGAGTCTAGACTTGATAATATAGTTTATAGATTAGGAATTTCACCATCAAGAAGTGGTGCAAGACAACTTGTTTCACATGGACACATANTAGTAAATGATAAAATGGTAAATATTCCTTCATNTAATATTAAACCGGGAGATAAGGTTGGAGTTCGAGAAAAGTCTAAGTCCATTATCTCAATACAAGAATCTATTCAAAAAAATTCTTCAATTTACGAATGGCTAACTTGGGATGAAAGCAATTTAACTGGAACATTTGTTAGTGTTCCNGAGCGAGTTCAAATTCCAGAAAACATAAAAGAACAACTAATAGTNGAGCTATATTCNAAATAANTAACAAATACATAATATAATATCACAAACATGGCAATATTAAATTTTCAAAAACCAGACAAAGTAATTATGATCGATTCTTCAGAGTTTGAAGGNAAGTTNGAGTTTCGTCCTTTAGAACCTGGTTATGGTTTGACAGTTGGAAACGCATTNAGAAGGGTNCTTCTTTCTTCACTAGAAGGATTTGCAATAACCTCCGTTAAAATTGAAAACATAGATCACGAATTTTCAACTATTCCAGGGATTGTTGAAGATGTTACGGAAATAATTTTAAATATTAAACAAATCAGATTTAAAAGGCAAATTGAGGATCTTGAAAATGAAACTGTAAAAATTTCTTTAGGAGGGCAAGATCAATTCAAGGCAGGTGATATTCAAAANTTTATATCTGGATTTCAAGTTTTAAATTCAGACTTAGTTATNTGTAATTTGGAAAAAGGTGTTCAGGTNAANATGGAGTTTACNATTGAAAAAGGTCGTGGATACGTAACTGCTGAAGAAAATAAAAAAATTGATTCAGAATTAGGTNTAATATCAATAGACTCAGTCTTTACTCCNGTAAAGAATGTAAAATATAGTATAGAAAATTATCGTGTTGAACAAAAAACTGACTATGAAAAATTAGTTTTTGAAATTAATACTGATGGTTCAATTCATCCTAAAGATGCTTTAACAGAGGCAGCTAAAACTCTAATTCACCATTTTCTATTATTTTCAGANGAANGAATTACTTTAGAAGCNGACGAGATAGCCCAAGCTGAAACTTACGATGAAGAATCTTTGCANATGAGACAACTTTTAAAAACAAAATTGATTGATATGGATTTGTCNGTCAGAGCTCTAAATTGTCTCAAGGCTGCAGAAGTTGAAACTCTTGGGGATTTAGTTTCATATAATAAAAATGATTTAATGAAATTTAGAAACTTCGGAAAAAAATCATTAACAGAATTAGAAGAATTAGTTGTTCTTAAAGGATTGTCTTTTGGGATGAATTTGTCAAAATATAAATTAGATAAAGATTAAAAATTNTCTTTATGAGGCACAGAAACAAAAAGACAAAGTTAGGTAGAAAAACAGCTCATAGAAGCTCTTTACTTGCAAATTTAGCTTGCTCACTAATTGAGCATAAACGAATAAATACTACCGTAACAAAAGCAAAAGTTCTTAAAAGATTTATTGAACCACTAATTACAAAGACTAAGGACGATTCAACTCATAACAGGAGANTTGTNTTTAGATATTTAAGAAATAAGAATGCTGTAAGNGAGTTATTTAGAACAATATCAAATAAAATTGGTGANAGACCTGGTGGTTACACAAGAATTATTAAGCTAGGAAATAGATTGGGAGATAATGCTAATATGGCTATGATTGAATTTGTTGATTTCAATGAATTGTATAAAAAATCAGATGCTCCTAAAAAGTCCACTAGAAGAGGTAGAAGTAAATCAAAATCCAAAATAGATAAAAATTTGAATACCGATAAAAAAGCTCCAGAAAAGGTAGACGATAAAGCTCTGGAAAAGGTGGATGATAAAGCTCCAGAAAAGGTGGACGATAAAGCTCCAGAAGAGAATGATAATAAAGTCTCCAAAAAGGATGTTTAATGCTAATCATAAGGGCGTTAAATATTAAAAATATCTCTTTCTGAAAAGAGTGGTTCAAAAACTTTTTTAATAATCCAAAATTGTTAATAATTCAATTAAATATGAGTGGATAACTATTTTATGTTTACTCTTTTTTATATTTCTTTGTATGTAAGAATATGAGCTATATTGAAAGACCAAAGGCAATAGTTTTATTAGAAGACGGAACTATTTTTTTTGGTAAATCCGTTGGTATTTCTGGAACTTCNTTTGGTGAAATTTGTTTTAACACTGGTATGACTGGATANCAAGAGATTTTNACNGACCCATCATACTTTGGTCAAATAATGGTAACAACTAATGCTCATATCGGTAATTATGGTACCCATAATTTTGACAATCAGTCAGATTCAATT
Source organism: Flavobacteriaceae bacterium (assembly GCA_002728075.1). Classification (GTDB taxonomy): domain Bacteria; phylum Bacteroidota; class Bacteroidia; order Flavobacteriales; family Flavobacteriaceae; genus TMED96. The sequence goes on along the minus strand of PBVB01000085.1, from coordinate 3,658 downwards.
AAAATAGCTGGATTAGTAACTAAAAACTTTAGTTTTAATTATAGTAGATATGGTCATACGTCAGATTTGTTAAGTTTTTTTAAAAATCAAAATAAACTAGTTATTTCAAATGTAGACACCCGAGCTCTAGTAAAATACATTAGAGAAAACGGTGCTATGAATGCTTTAATAACTACTGAGTTGGATAAAATAGATAGTTTAAAAAAAGAACTCAAAAAAATTCCATCGATGAAAGGAATGGAGCTAGCCTCAAAGGTTTCAACAAAAAAACCTTACTTTTTTGGTAATCCTAATTCCAAATTTAAAGTCGCTGCAATAGATTTGGGTATAAAAAAAAATATTTTAAGGAATCTTGCGAATCAGGATATATATGTGAAAGTTTTTCCATACAATTCGAATATCTATGATGTCGAAAAATGGAAACCAAATGGATATTTTTTATCGAATGGTCCTGGAGATCCTCAACCTCTTNTTTTGGTTCAAGAACTTGCAAAAAAAATAATACAAAAAAACTATCCCCTTATTTGGNATTTGCTTAGGACACCAAATAATTGCNTTAGCTAATGGTATACCCACATTTAAAATGTTTAATGGACATAGAGGTATTAATCATCCTGTAATTAACCATGAGACTGGTAAAGGCGAGATAACTTCTCAAAACCACGGATTTGCCGTAGATAGAAANGCATTAGAATCAGATCCAAATATAATTATAACACATTCNCATCTAAACGACAACACAGTGGCAGGATTAAAAATGAAAAACAAAAAATGTTTTTCTGTTCAATANCACCCAGAAGCTGCTCCAGGTCCAAATGATGCAAATTATCTTTTTACAAACTTTAAAAAAATANTATCCAATTAATTTCATGAGATGGGAAAAATTATAAGTGTTAAAGCGAGGCAAATTTTTGATTCTAGGGGTAACCCTACNGTTGAAGTTGACGTNTTTACTGATAAAGANGGNTTTGGAAGAGCCGCGGTTCCATCAGGAGCTTCTACAGGACAGTATGAGGCCGTTGAACTAAGGGATAACAATGAAAAATTTTTGGGTAAAGGAGTTATGAGTGCGGTTAATAATGTAAACAAATTGATAGCGAAATCTATAATTGGAAAAAAAGTTCAAAAACAGGAAGAAATCGATTCTTTGATGATTGACTTAGACGGAACTCCTAACAAGTCAAATCTTGGAGCTAACGCAATTCTTGGGGTTTCACTTGCCATATCAAAAGCAGCAGCAGATGAAAAAAAAATGCCCCTTTATGAATATTTAGGTGGTGAAGATGCAAAAATTTTACCTGTTCCAATGATGAATATAATTAATGGTGGTTCACACTCAGATTCACCAATTGCCTTTCAAGAGTTTATGATCATGCCCATTTCTGGAGAATCATTTTCCGAATCTTTTCATATGGGTGTAGAAGTTTTTCACTGTCTAAAAAAAATACTAAATAAAAAAAAATTAAGTACTGCAGTAGGCGATGAAGGTGGTTTTGCACCAAAATTAAAAGGTACCGAGGATGCAATAGAAACCATTTTATCCTCAATCGAAATGGCTGGATTTGAACCAGGAAAGCAAATTATGCTTGCCTTAGATTGTGCCTCATCTGAATTTTTTAAAAATGGAATATATGATTATTCTATTTTTGAAGGTGTCAATGGTATTAAGAGAAATTCTGAGGAACAGGTTAATTATCTACAAAATCTAACTCAAAAGTATCCAATCTTATCTATTGAAGACGGAATGGATGAAAATGATTGGGATGGATGGGAAGCATTAACAAAAAAAATTGGAGATAAAGTTCAGTTGGTTGGAGATGATTTGTTCGTTACCAATGTTAAAAGACTTTCTAAAGGAATAAGTAGGACTATTGCAAATTCAATCTTAATAAAAGTTAACCAAATTGGAACTCTTACAGAAACCATTGAAGCTGTAAAGATGGCACACAATGCCGGATATACTGCAGTAATGTCTCACAGGTCAGGTGAAACTTCAGATTCAACGATAGCTGATTTAGCTGTAGCAATGAAAACTTGTCAAATTAAAACCGGTTCTGCATCAAGAAGTGATAGAATGTCTAAATANAATCAGTTGCTTAGGATAGAAGAGAGACTTTCAAATAAATCTATTTATCTTCAAAAAAAATCATTCAATATAAATTTCTAGACATTCATTAATATCTAAATTAATTTCAATTATAGCTTTATTTTCAATAAATTTACTCATATAGGTCGATAATGAGTGATAGTGTAAAGATTCTAATTGGAGATAAGTCTTATGAGTTCCCTGTTGTTAAAGGTTCTAAGAACGAGCGTGCAATAAATATTANTGAACTTAGGTCACAAACTGGATTAATAACTATTGATCCTGGCTATAAAAACTCTGGGTCGTGCCTCAGTGAAATTACTTATTTAAATGGCGAAAAAGGTGAGTTAAGTTATAGAGGTTATTCTATTGAAGATTTAACTCAAAGTGCNGGTTTTTTAGAAGTTTCNTANTTACTNATNTTTGGATTTTTACCCACNAANNCACAGTTAGAAAAATTTCAANTCGATATACATAAGGANTCGTTNGTGGATGAAGATTTGAAAGTTATTTTAAAAAGTTTTCCTAGAAGTGCTCATCCGATGGGTGCCCTAGCTTCGTTAACTTCTGCTTTAACTGCATTTGATCCTGATTCAGTAGATGTTGGATCAGAAGAAGAAATATATTCTGCAGTTGTTAATTTAATGGCTAAATTACCTATTTTGTGTGCATGGACCTACAGAAAAGTCAAAGGGTTACCTTTGAATTATGCTGATAGATCTTTAAGTTATGAAAATAATATCGCACAAATGTTTTTTCGTCATCCAACTGAAAAATATGAACCAAATAAAATTGTAAATAATGCATTNAATAAACTTTTAATTTTACATGCTGACCATGAACAAAACTGTTCAACATCAACCGTTAGAATTGTTGGTTCTTCACATGCTGGCCTATTTGCGTCTGTTTCTGCTGGTATTTCTGCACTTTGGGGTCCGCTTCACGGTGGAGCAAATCAAGCAGTAATCGAAATGTTAGAGAAAATTAAAAATGATGGTGGTGATATCGAAAAGTATATTTTAAAGGCAAAAGATAAAAAAGATTCATTTAGGCTAATGGGTTTTGGGCACCGAGTTTATAAAAATTTTGATCCTCGAGCAAAAATTATTAAAAAGGCTGCTGATGAAGTTCTAAATGATTTAGGTGTAACTGACCCTGTTTTAGAAATAGCAAAATCATTAGAAAAATTGGCTTTAACAGACGAATATTTCGTAAAAAGGAAACTGTACCCTAATGTGGATTTTTATTCTGGAATTATATATCGTGCTCTTGGAATTCCAACTCAAATGTTTACAGTTATGTTTGCACTTGGGAGATTGCCAGGATGGATTGCTCAATGGTGGGAAATGCGAAAAAACAATGAACCCATCGGTCGTCCTAGACAAATTTTTACTGGTAAAACTGATTTAAAATTTGTACCCATTAGCAAGAGATGATTTTTTCACTGAAAGGTTTCTTAACATTCCTCTGAAAATAAAGTAATGAAATGGGCTTAACACGTACCAATAAACTCTACCCCATAATCCTTTTGGTCTAAAGGTAGCTGTCTGAAAAATAGTGTCTTTCACAATT
>PBVB01000084.1 GCA_002728075.1 Flavobacteriaceae bacterium | reverse complement strand
GTCAAAAAGTCACAGCAATAAAGATACCGAAAATTGAGGGTTCCTTTGATTTGTATATATCAGCTGAGACATCAGAAAAAATAAAAAAATCTGACGTCTTGTTGGATTTGGAGTGGATTTCATTTCTACCTGAAATTCCAGGTAAAAACAAACCTGGTTATCCGGGGATTAAAAAACAATTCATTGAGCTACTAAGCGGTACTAAATTTTCTGATCTCCATCCCGTCACTCTTGAAAATCCCGAGCATATGAGTAGAAAAACTTTTATGTTTGATAGAGGAAATTGGATGACCCCAAAGGAAGAGGTAAAGCCCAACGTTCCATCTAATTTAAACGGTTGGGATAATAAATGGGAAAAAAATAGACTAGGTTTTGCAAAATGGATAACAAGCAAAAAAAACCCTCTTACAGCTAGGACAATTGTAAATAGAATTTGGTATCAAATTTTTGGGAGGGGAATTGTTAATACAATAGAAGACATGGGTACTCAGTCTGAACCACCTTCTCATCCCGCATTGCTTGATTGGCTCTCGTATGAATTTATGAATTCGATGGATTGGAGTTTAAAAAAATTAATTAAAACTATACTTCTATCTTCAACATACAGACAGAGTTCAATTATTTCAAAAGAAAAAAGTATTAAAGATCCTGACAATGTTTTTTATGCACGAGGACCAAGATTAAGACTCACCGCAGAGCAAATAAGAGATCAAGCCCTTTTTGTATCAGGTCTTTTAAGTAAAAAAATGTTTGGTCCGGGTGTTATGCCACCTCAACCTGACGGAATTTGGGAGAGTCCTTATAACGGTGACCAATGGATTGAAAGTAAAGGTGAAGATAAATATAGAAGAGGAATATATACTTTTGTAAAACGAACGAGTCCATATCCTTCTATGACAACTTTTGACGTAAATATGAGAGAAGTATGTTATGTAAAAAGAATTCCGACCAATACACCACTTCAAGCACTAGTTACTTTGAATGACCCTGTTTACCTTGAAGCAGCTCTCGCGTTTGCAAAACTTCATTCAAAAAAACCCTATGAAGATGCTATAAAAGATATGTTCGAATTTGCAACGTATAGGAAATTAAGTGATGATAAATTAAATTCTTTAATAAATTTATANAATGANTCAAGTGATTTTTACACTAAAAGNCCNGANGNACTNANTNATTTTTATTTAGAGAATAAAAAAGTNTCTAATAAANTTGCATCNTTAGCNATAGTNGCAAGTGCNATTATGAATCTTGANGAATTTTTAACNCATGGATANNATAAAAAAACTACTTGAAGAGAAAAACACTGCAAATGCNAAACTCAATTCGAGAAGNCATTTTTTAAAAGATTGTACCCTNGGCTTAGGTGGTATNGCTCTTGGTTCTTTACTTGGGTCATGTTTTTCTGGAAAAGANAGTTTAGGTGTATCTGGCNCTGAAAGATTACTCAANCCTTTGTCACCCTCTGCGCCTCCTTTTTTGCCAAAGGTAAAAAGTGTAATTTATCTNCATATGGTTGGAGCCCCATCACAATTNGAACTTTTTGACTACAAGCCNGAATTAGTTAAATTAAANAACAAACCATGTCCGGAATCCCTTTTGAANGGAAAAAAGTTTGCTTTTATCAGAGGAGTCCCAAAAATGTTAGGCCCACAGGCTGTATTTTCTAAGGAAGGTGAATCTGGCAACTGGGTATCAAATAATTTACCTCACTTTAAAAAAATCATTGATGAAGTTGCATTTTTAAAAGCAGTTCATACAGACCAATTTAATCACGGCCCAGCACAGACCTTTATGTTTACTGGNAGTGCAAGATTGGGCAGACCTAGTCTTGGCTCATGGGTAACATATGGTCTAGGTTCAGAAAACGCTAATCTTCCTGGATTTGTAGTTTTGACATCAGGTGGTGCTGCTCCAGATGCAGGAAAAAGTGTATGGGGAAATGGTTTTTTNCCNTCNGTTTACCAAGGTGTTCATTGTAGATCAAAAGGAGACCCNGTTCTTTATTTGTCAGATCCAAAAGGGGTAAATAGANNCNTAAANNAAAAACTTATAAAATCAATAAACGATATAAATCTTAAAGAACACGAAAAGTTTAATGATCCNGAGNTACTAACTAGGATTAATCANTACGAAATGGCNTATAAAATGCAGGTTTCAGTGCCTGANGTNATGGATATAAANAATGAACCTGAATATATACATGAAATGTATGGTGTNAAACCNGGNGAAGAATCATTNGCTAACAATTGTCTTTTAGCGAGAAAGATGGTNGANAAAGGAGTAAGGTTCGTCCAACTTTATGANTANGGTTGGGATGCACACGGAGATNTAGAAGCGACTAGTTTGACAGCNGGGTTTTTNAAAAAATGTCANATGATGGATAGNCCTGTCGCCGCATTAATNTTAGATTTAAANCAAAGAGGNTTACTNGANGACACACTTGTNATNTGGGGGGGNGAATTTGGTAGAACACCAATGCANGAAAANCGNATTGGAGTTGGAAATCTATTTGTNGGTNGGGATCATCAAGGNGANGCNTTTACTATGTGGATGGCTGGNGGGGGNATNAAAAAAGGAGNNGTTCATGGTAAGACAGANGANTTAGGCTACACNGGANTTGAAGGTAGNGTTTCAGTACACGACATCCACGCAACNATANTACATTTACTTGGNTTTGACCANGAAGAATTTACNTANCAATTTCAAGGAAGACCNTTNAGATTNACNGATGTTGAAGGAAGAGTTATTAATGAAATTTTATCTTANTAAANATGGNTTTTATCTACGANNTAATAGGTAGATTCCATCCACTATTTGTNCATTTACCNATTGGTTTTATAATAATTGGATTAATGCTNGATNTNTTTTTTAGAAATAAAAAAGAACATTTACCTGTCTTAAGGTTTATTTTTTTGTGGGCTTTTATTACATCAATTTTTTCAATTATTACGGGTTATTTACAATATGACAGAGAAGGTTATGCCTGGGAAAATGTTCAATGGCATCTTGTGATGGGAATTATCACAATGGTTTTTTGCTTTTTATTTTACTTAAAACTTAAATACGAAAATTTTAAGAGTTTACCTAAAAATTTCATATTCGCTGGTCTATCAATTTCTCTCTTAGTAACAGGGCATTTGGGTGGAAATATAACCCATGGTAGTGATCATTTAACTGAACCTTTACCGCCAGAGATTAAAGGGTTATTTGGGTTAGAGTATCAAAATGATATCATTGAACTTGATCCTAAAAATTACAAAAATGCTGTATTTTATAACGATGTTATTCAACCAATTCTTACCCAGAGGTGCGTTTCATGCCACAACGATAAAAAAACTAAAGGTGGACTTAAGATGAATAGCTACAATGCCATTATGAAAGGGGGAAAAAATGGTTCAGTTTTAATGATTAACAATTCAATGGAAAGTAAGATACATAAACGAATGACTCTCCCTATCGAAGATCGTTATCATATGCCACCAAAATCTAGAACTCAACCCAGTAAGGAAGAAATTGAATTGATTAAAATTTGGATTGATAATTCAGCGTCTAAAAATGCTTTGGTTGGAGATCTACCTATACCTAAAAAGATGTTAACTTCTTTTTTTCCAGACAAACCTAATGGTATCTTTCCAGAAAATGACGAAGAAGTGGTAACTAATATCCAATTGTCTAATTTAAGAGAGATAGGGTTTTTAGTTGTAAATATTTTTGAATCATCACCTTTTTTAAAGGTTTCGTGTATTAATATTGGTGATTTTAGGGATAAATCAGTTCAACAGCTCATAGATATTAAAGACAATATTGTCGAATTAGATCTTAGTAATACTAAGGTGACAGATAATGTTTTTGAATATATTAAAGATTTTAAAAACTTAACTATTTTAAAATTAGACAACACTAATATTAGCGGTGAAAAAGCGAATCTTTTATCAAATCTGCCCAATTTAAAAAAAATAAGTCTAGTAAATACCCTATTTGATTTAAAGTATATTTCTAACTTTTATAAATATCCAAATTTGACTAACGTTAATTTATTTAAATCAGGCGAGCAAAATAACCAGAAAATTTTAATACCAGATAGTTTAAAACAGATTTTTAACTTTGGTGATTTGAAACTAGAAAAAATAAGCTCCGATGATATTGTCTACCCTTTCAAAGTATATGGAGAGTAAATTTAGAATTTATGTCTTTTAAACGCCTCTATTGCTTGGTATTCAGTTAAGCCTAATTTGTTGAATGTTATTGCACTATTTCGATTTCGCTCCTCTGCTCTTAGCCAAAAGTCGCGTTTGTCCTGTCCTTGATACATTACTTTATCTTTCTGAGATTGATGGGATAAAATTGAATTTCTTTTTTGAATCACTTGTTCTGGACTCATAGGTACTGCCATATCAATTTCATTGATATCCCATTCTTGCCAAGCACCTCTGTAAAGCCATAGCCAACAATCTTTCATAAAAGATTTATTTTTTATTTCTGAAATTGCATCAAAAAGAATATCCAAACAAATTTTATGAGTCCCATGGGGATCTGCCAAGTCTCCAGCGGCAAAAATTTGATGTGGCTTCAATTCCTCTATAAGCCCTTTAACGATATTTACATCTTTTTGAGATGGATCTTTCTTCTCAACTTTACGCGTTTGATAAAATGGCAAATTAAGAAAATGTAGACGACTTTCTTTTAAATTTAAAACTCTAGCTGCCGCAAAGCATTCGCTTTTTCGAATGTCTCCTTTTAATTTATTTAAATCATTACTATCAAGAGTACCCTCTTTTTTCTTTGTTAACTCTAATTTGAGACTATTCATTTTTTTAGAATCTCCACTAGTCGCAATAGATACATCAACATACCTTCTAGCATCTTCATCAGAAACTGCAATATTCCCAGAGGTTTGATAAGCAACATATACTTCGTGATTTTGGTCAATTAATCTAGCTAAAGTACCTCCCATTGAGATTACATCGTCATCTGGATGAGGACTAAAAACAAGAACTCTTTTCCTTGCAGGTGTTGCTCTTTCCGGTCTATTTTCATCAGAATGATTTGGTTTTCCACCTGGCCAACCGGTAATTGATCTTTGAAGTTGGTTAAACATCCATATATTTAATTCATAAGCTGAACCCTCAGTTTCCAAGAGATCTGATAATCCGTTTTCATTGTAATCCCTTTGGGTTAATTTTAATATGGGTTTTTGTAATTTATTGCATAACCAAGAAATAGCTTTTTTTCTTAAAGTATCGTTCCATTTACAATCCTTGACTAGCCATGGAGTTTTGTATCTAGTAAGTTCCGAACTTGCTTCTTCATCAAGTATAATAGAAATATTACTATGGGCCTGAAGAAAAGAAGCAGGAACCATACTTGAAATAGGACCTTCTATAGATTTTGCAACTTTCTCTGATTTTTTATGACCCCATGCAAGTAAAACAATCCTTTTTGCTCGCATTATAGTATCGACTCCCATGGTAATGGCTTTGTCTGGAACATTGTCTATTCCGTTAAAGTCTCCTGCAGCATCCTCTTTTGTAATAAAATCCAAGGAAACTAGTCTGGTTACAGAATTTTTATTAGATCCTGGTTCGTTAAACCCAATGTGACCTGTTCTTCCAATTCCAAGTAGTTGAAAATCCAAACCGCCAAGATTATTTATTTTTTTCTCATACTCGTTGCAATAACTGTAAATGTCTTTTGAAGAAACATTCCCTCTAGGAATGTTGATGTTTTCCTTAGGAATATCGATATGATTAAAGAGATGGTAATTCATAAAGTGGTTATAGCTAAGCAGGTCATCTTTTTCAATGGGAAAATATTCATCTAAATTAAAAGTGATGACATTTTTAAAGCTTAATCCTTCTTTTTTATGAAGGGCTACAAGTTCCCTATAAACACCTATAGGAGATGAACCTGTTGCAAGACCGAGAATATAGGGTTTGTTTATACTTGAACGGATCCCAGTGGCAATCTCTTCAGCGACTAACTTTGACGCTTCAGCTGCGGAAGGAAAAGTAACATTATGGATTCTTTCAAATCTAGTATCTTGAAATTTGCCTGGAGCATCATAAAAAATATTTTTGTTTCCCATAGATTAAATATCACATGTACAAAGATAGTAAATATAAATATCTAGTAGCCTGCTGCGTTTCCATCCTTTCTTGATTCAGAAGCTCCATAGAAAACTTTATTTTTTTTATCTACTNGAATTGCTTGATATCCTCCGAATGAGCCAAGATCAAAACCGACTTCGTGACCAAANTTCATTAACTTTCTTATNGATTCATAATTAAAACCACTTTCTAANNAAANTTTACCTCCATCTNNCATTTNTCCACCNGTNGGCTGCTCATCTGAAGAATGACGAATTCTTGGAGCGTCACCAGCNTCTTGNAGATTCATTTTAAAATCTATTAAATTCATTACAATTTGGGCGTGACCTTGTGGCTGCATAGCACCCCCCATTAANCCAAAGCTNACCCATGGACTACCATCTTTTGTTATAAAGGCAGGTATAATAGTATGAAAAGGTCTCTTTCTAGGCTCGTAAACATTAAAATGTCCTTCTTCCAAAGAAAAAAGCTCACCNCGGTCTTGGAGCATAAAACCAAGTCCGGGAGGAACCATACCTGAACCCATACCTCTATAATTACTCTGGATTAAAGAGACCATGTTACCTTCTTGATCCGAGGTGGTAAGATAAATTGTATCTCCATNTTCTAACTTTCCTGNNGTTACACTTTTTGAGGATTTTAGAGNGTCTATTTCTTTTCTTCTTTTTTCCGCATATTTTTTAGATATCAAGTATTTAGTTGGAATTTTNTTAAAGTCAGGATCTGCGTAATATTTAGCCCTATCAGCATAAGCTATTTTTTTAGCTTCTACAAAATGATGTATATGTTCTGCAGAACCAAAACCCATTTTTTGAATATCAAATCCCTCCAAAATATTTAAAATTTGAAGTGCAGCTATCCCTTGGCCATTAGGAGGTAATTCCCAAACATCATAACCTCTATAGTTAGTAGATACTGGATTAACCCANTCTGATTTGTGATTTTGTAAATCTTCTTCNTCAAGAAACCCTCCTTGATCCTTTAAAAATNTAGAAATTGTTTTAGCCACAATACCTTTGTAAAACCCATTTCTGCCCTCTTTNCCAATTATTTTTANAGTATTTGCAAGGTCTGGGTTNTTAAAAATTTGNCCTTTAACAGGAGTTTTTCCATTAANCATGTAAGTGTCNTCAAAATTTGGATAATTTTTAAATCTTTTNGAAGCGGANGACATATAATATGCAACAAGTTCAGTAACAGGAAATCCACTTTCAGCGTATTCAATAGTAGGCATCAAAATTTCAATCATTGATTTGGTTCCAAACTTTTTATGTAGTGAAAACCAACCATCGACGCACCCAGGAACTGATACNGGGAGTGGTCCATAGGANGGAATTGTCGTTAATTTTCTACTTTTAAAATNANNAAGTGTAAGATTTCTTGGAGATCTTCCACTTGCATTTAATCCATAAAGTTTTTTTTCTTTTTCAATCCAAACAATTGCGAATAAATCTCCACCTATACCATTACCGGTTGGTTCCATCAGTCCCAAAGCTGCATTTGCAGCAATAGCAGCATCTATCGCGTTACCTCCATTTTTTAAAATATCCAAGCCAATTTGCGTTGCTAGAGGGTGGCTTGTGGCAACCATACCATTTTGGCTAATTACTTCTGATCTGGTTGAAAAATTTTTCCCGGTTATNCTATCTTGACCATAATTATAATCGAAAGATAAATTAACAGTAATTATTAAAAAATATAGAATATGACTTCTCATTTATTTATTTTGTTCCCAATTCCAAGCTGAAAGAATTGCATCTTCAAAGCTTACTTTTGAAGTCCAATTTAATATTTTTTTAGCTTTTGAAATATCGGCAAAAGCGGAAATNACATCACCTTTTCTTCTAGGTCTTACATCATATTGAAGTTTTTTGCCTGAAACTTTATTGAAAGAGTCAATAACTTCTTTAACACTTTTACCCTCACCTGTACCAACGTTAAAAACGTTATAAATATTATTTTTTTTATTTGAAAAAAGATATTCTAAAGCAGATATATGTGCATCCGCAAGATCCATTATATGAATGTAGTCTCTGATACAAGTTCCATCTCTAGTTGGATAATCATCACCAAAAACAGCAAATTTTTTTAATTTCCCAACGGCAAATTGGGTAATTATTGGGACAAGATTTTGAGGAACATTTCTTGGGTCTTCTCCAATTAAACCTGAAGGGTGTGCACCAATTGGATTAAAGTATCTTAAAATTACAGTACTAAGTTTTGTTTCTATGTTTGTTTTATCTTCTAAAATATTTTCACAAATTTTTTTNGTGTTACCATATGGNGANTCTGGNTTTTTTAAAGGTGTTNTTTCGGTTATTGGTAATTTTTCTGCCTGTCCGTAAACAGTACACGATGAACTAAAAATGAATTTAACATCGGTATTTATATTATCAAGAATATTTATGAGGCTTTGTATGTTATTGTAATAATAATCCAATGGTTTTCTCACACTCTCATCGACTGATTTTTTTGCTGCGAAATGAATCACACCGTCAAATTGGTTATTTTGTTTAAAAAAGATTTTTGCCTTAGAAGCGTCGGTCAAATCAAATTCAAAAAAATCAGGGGAAATATTGGTTATTTGTTTAATTCTTTTTAAAACATCTATAGAAGAGTTAGATAAGTTATCAATGATACAAACTTTATATCCTTTATCAATAAGTGCAATTGTTGTGTGTGATCCAATATATCCTAATCCTCCTGTAACAAGAATATATTTACTATTCATTGGAATTTGGAATACTCTTTATAATAGTTAATATATCTTTTGCAGAGGTAAGGTCTGGAATATGTTCAAAGAAAGGGAGTGCATCAAAACTATTTGGGTATTCTTTTATATAATTCCTTACTGCCTCGGGGATTTCTTTTTCTTTTCTTTCTGGATGTAAAGGACAATTTTTTATAAATGGATAGATTGTTGGACCAAAAAACTTAAAAATATTCATACTAACTCTAATTTTATTTTGTTTATCCCTAAAATTGTCAACTTCTTCTATAGGTGGCTTTTCAATAATATTTATAAGCTTATTATTCTCATTCACATTGATTAACGCAAATTTAGTTAAACGTTCATGCGGAAAATTAAGTGCATCCCTGTCGTAACTAATAAGGGCATGCTGTTTCTCATATAATTCAAAAAGCGAGTTTAAGGAGTTTACAGAATATAAATTATCTCCATTAATAATAACAAAACTATTCCTTTTTAACACCTCGTGTTGATCCATAGCCTGCATTAGAGCATCTGAAGTACCTAAGGGTTTTTCTCTATCAACAGGTTTGTATTGAACCGCAAATTTTATTTTTATCTCAGAAAAACTCTCTTTAAAAATTTTTGTTTCCATAAAACTCTTAAAAGGAGAATTTTCAGGCGATGTTATTAAAAAGACTTCTTTGACTCCTGCTGAGAGAGCATTTTTAAGGATAAAATAAAGAAGAGGCCTTTGGTCATCTCCAAGCGGAATAAGAGTTTTGTGAGAACTTTTAGCTATATCAGATACGTTTTTATCCAAGCTAATATCATTAAGAGATTTCTTTAGCCTAGATGATGCTCCACCGGCTAAGATTACAAGAATTCTTTCTTTACTTTCCAAATTAAATTAGATTTACGCTAAATGCATCTAAAGCACCTGCCTCAAGTATCGAATTTAAAACTTTTTTCTCATCTTGTGGGTCAACCATAGCCAAAAAGCACCCTCCACCTCCAGAACCAACGATCTTTGTAGCTTTAGCTCCTGCACTTTTTGCAGCTTCCATCATTCGAATCATGTCATTAGGAGTATTGTTTAATTTTTTATCAAGAATGTCTTGGTGAGCGTTTATAAGTTGAGATATTTTGTGTAAGTCACAATTTGAATTATTAAGCTCCAACAATGCACTTTGGGTTATTTCATGATTAAATACGGCTGCATAGAAATATGGTTGAAGTTCAAAAGGTAAGATTTTTCTTAAATCATAAAAATCTTGTTTTTTTGCATCATGAATCCTAAAATTTGGATTATGTTTTTTTACCATTTCTATGGCTTTTGTGGCACCACCTTTCAATCTTCGTAAAATATCCTGTGTTTTCTTTTTAATCCCTGAGTCACCAACAATTATTTTCCCCATTGAAACTTTTAATCGTTTATAAGAGGTTTCTAAGGTATTGATATAAAGCATTCCACCAATTGAAATCGTATACTGGTCCATTAAACCTCCAGCTTCATTGAATTCTAAAACCTCACTTTCGTAGGCCCACCTGGCAAATTGTTCATCATCAAATTTATTATCTGGTAGAGCAGCTTTAACTAAAAATCTCAGCCACGCAACTGTAAGAGCAGACGAACTTGATAAACCTGCGTTTATTGGGATGTTTCCATTTATTTCAATGTTGTACCCTTTTTTTAATATAATTTGATTCCTTTTTAAAACTCGAATTGAAGACCTTAAGTAATCGCCTTTTTTTAATACTTTCAATGGGTCTTTTAAATTAATCTTGAGCTCAGAATCAAAGTTAATTAGTTTCAATTGTAGGTAATCTTTTCCATTAGGCTCACCTTTGATTCTGATAAACCTATCTATTGTCCCCGCTATAACAGGTAAAGTCAAATAATCTTGATGATCTCCAAAAAAACATATTCTACCAGGAGCCTTTGTTTCTATCATAGCAGATTTATAATTCTAGTTTCAATAAATAAATGTACAATGTACATTATATTTCAATTTCCGGATACAAAGCTAAAAATTTTAGATAGACTGTAATAAAAAATCCAATTAAATGTCAAATTTTATTTATATGCTGCTTTGTTTTAAATCTTTGTATTTAATTTGTATTTATAATGATTAACGATATAAAAAAATTAAAAGAAGTGGCAGGATCTTTTCCAACTGGAGTAACTGTAGTCACAATTAAAAAACCCTCAGGAGATATTCATGGTATGACTGCAAGTTCGTTTCTTTCATTATCACTCAATCCTCCGATGATTCTTTTTTCAGTTAAAAAAGAAAATGAAATTTTAAGATTTATTGAAAAGGATAAGATAATGGGAATTAGTATACTTTCAGAGGATATGATGGATGAAAGTAATCATTTTTCTAATTTGAAATTAATGAAAGAACCACCTGTTTTTCTGGATGAAGATAAAGTTAAAATTTTAAAAGGTTCAATTGCTTGGTACTCAGTTTTGGTTAGTAAAATTTACGATGAAGGTGATCATAAAATAATTATTTGCAAAATCGAAAATTTAGATGTTAAATCAAATGAAAGACCGCTTATATATTACAGAGGTTATAGCAAAATAAATAGTGAGTAGATTTAAAAAAAACTCATTAAAAAGTATTAGTTTTGTTATTCACTTTTTTGTGAATGTTGTTTTACATTGTATAAATACAATGTGTCGTAGAGACCAATGAAGAGCTTTCCATACATGGAGGGCTTTTTTTGTTAATCCTCAATTATAACTGGCCCATTAATATCTTTAATTTTATTTTCTAAAGAAGTAACTTCTTTAGTTATTAAGTTTTTAATTAGGGGTTTTATTTCTTCATTCATTAGCCTAGCCATATCTAAACTTTCCATGTGTAATTTCGTTGGGCCATAAGAAGAAGAAAGCCCCTGGCTGGCTACTCTAATTCTATTAAATAAAGTTGGGGTATTTTTTTCTCCAATTTCTGTTTTAGACTCATTTCCAAAAACTTTTCTTTTAACTAATAAAAGTGAATTTTTTAAATTATGAAAATCCAAAACTAACTCATCGGTCTCTTTAGGTGTATTTTCAATTGCTATTTTTAGGGAATTTACTTTTTCATTGGCGGTTTTTATTTTGTGCTCAATTAATTGCACATCATTGTAAACCCTAAAATAGTCATCCACGTAATTATTATAATCTTTAAAACTAGTTCCTTTTAGTATACTTTCATAAATTGGTTTAAGTTCAAAAGTTTTCTTTTCACTTAACTTAGTAGTTTCCCCGTTCTCTACTAAATATAGTGAAGCACTATATTTTCCAGGTTTCACAATAGGTCCTCTCAAATTATATTTTTTGTTGGAGTCAGTAACAGACCCTTTAAACATATGTCTTAAATCCCATGTTATTCTGTGGGTTCCCTTAGCCGCTCTTTCTTTTAAATGCCTAATAATATTTCCTTCTTGGTCTTCAATTGAAATTTTAATGTATGCAGGGGTTTCATTTTTTTCCTCATCAAGATTATTATAACCTGGAAACGGTACATCAAGAAGATTTTGGTTTAAGCGCTTTTCACTTTTTTTTCTTTTTTCACTTTTAGTTTCATAGTTGTTTCCAAGGTGATATGTCATCGTAACGCCATATTTTGGATTTTCGGCAAGGTAAAAATCTGCACCAGTATTACCTAAATTACTTCTTTGTATAAACCATTTACCATCCTTAATCGGAAATAAGTGACCTTTCTTTTTTAAATTTTCATTGCTAAAATTTCTTAAGGGACTATAATCGTCTAGTACGTAAAACCCTCTTCCAAAAGAAGCTGCTACAAGATCACTTTCTCTTTTTTGAATTACCAAGTCCCTGAAACCCATATTTGGGGTACCATTTAGTTTTTGCCAATTTTTACAACCATTCAATGAGGTATAAACACCAAATTCGGTTGCAAGAAAAAATAAGTTCTTATTTATATGGTCCTGTACAATTCGCCATAAAAGTGTTCTTTTAGGGAGATCTTTTGAAATAGGAACCCAAGAATTTCCCTGATCTTCACTTTTAAAAAGATAAGGGTTGAAATCACCCTCTTTATGATTGTCTAAAACAACATAAACAATATTTTCATCATGGATGTCTGCTTTAATATCATTAACAAAACTTCTCTTTGGAAGACCCAATGATGTCACTGGAATTTTTTTCCAATTCTCCCCACCATCTTTTGTGATTTGAATAAACCCATCATCGGTTCCTGCATAAATTAAACCTTTTTTAATCGGAGATTCACTTAGAGATGTAATTGTATTATAATTCGACATGGCACCAACATCCCAAGAATTGTCCCAGGATTGTTTTCTTCCCATGATAGGGAGTTCAATTCTATTCTCATTTCGTGTTAGATCTCCAGAAATAGGAACCCAACTATCTCCTCTATTTTCCGATTTCCAAACTCTGTAGGATCCAAAATATATTGTTGANGGATTATGTGGAGATACTATAATTGGAGCATCCCAATTAAACCTTTCATGTGGNTCNTTAATACCAGCTTGNGGTTGAATAAATGTTTGTTCACCTGTAATTAAATCAATTCTATGAAGGCCTCCTTGCTGTGTTTCGGCATAAATTAAGTTATTAAACTCGGGGTCAGTCGCAGATTGATGACCATCAGCAAAGAGTGTTTTNTACCAATGTTTATTACTTATACCTTCAATTTCGTCAGTTGCTGAAGGACCCCCAGCAGAACCATTATCTTGTGTNCCTCCAAAAATATGGTAAAACGGTTCTGCATTGTTAACAGCCACTTTATAGAACTGAGTTAAAGGTAAATTTTTAATATATCTCCAATTTTNAGCTAAATCAAAACTTTCATAAATACCTGCATCAGTTCCAATTAATAAATAATCAGGNTCATTTTTTTTAAAGGCTATAACATGGTTGTCAGAATGTTTTTTATTNTCTTTAAGTTGTTCAAATGTTTTCCCACCNTCNTCAGATGTTAGAACTCTTACATTCATTANNTATAATCTATCAAATTTGTGAGGACTAGCATAAAGCTCCTGGTAATAGTGAGGCCCTGTGGCACCAGAAACCGCATTAGACATTTTATTCCAAGATTCTCCACTATCCTCGGACTTATANACNCCACCAGTAGTTCTTTCTAACTCAATAGCTGCGTATAGNACNTCNGGTTTTTGAGGGGATATTGCNAGACCTATTTTACCCATATTAACNGTGGGTAGATCATCTTCATNAATTTTACCATCACCATTAGAATCTCGATCATTAGGAAGACCTTTATGTAATTTTTTCCANGNTTCTCCACCATCAACAGACTTATGAATTCCTGAACCTGGACCTCCTCCCATAAAGGCAGCAACAGTTCTATGNCTGTCCCATGTTGCTGCATATAAAANGTTAGNATTTCTAGGATCGATTAAAATATCTGTTGCTCCTGTCCATTGACTATTTCCTAAAACTTTTTTCCAATTTTTTCCACCNTTTNTAGTCTTATAAACACCTCTNTGACCGCCTTTTTTCCATAGAGGTCCTTGAGCAGCTACCCAAACAATATTTGAGTTTTCTGGGTGAACGATGATTTTAGATATATGTTCTGTTTTCTTTAAGCCCATATTTGTCCAACTTTTACCTCCATTATCAGATTTGTATATTCCATCACCGTAAGCAACGTGNCTTCCNCCAACGTTTTCTCCTGTTCCTACCCAGATTGTAGCAGAATTATTTGGNTCAATTGTGACACAACCTGTAGAATANGAATTTTCGTCATCAAATAAAGGAATCCATGTCGTGCCTGAGTTTAGAGTTTTCCATACTCCACCTGAACCAACGGCTACATACCATATATTTTCGTTGTTTGAGTCTATTGCAATATCTGCAATCCTTCCGGAGAGAAAAGCAGGNCCAATATTTCTAAAATTGAAATCTGTCAGGGAAACTTTATTATATTCTCTAGACTTTGATTTTCTTTTGTTTTGTGAAAANGAATAANNANCNNNTAAAACAAAAAATAAAAATAAAAAGCCTAAAAGTCTTTTACTCTGATAAATCATATTTTTTTAATTAAATTTATTTAAATAAATTCAAAAACACTAAAAAGAGTNAGGATTTGATTTTTGTCTAGGCTGTTATTNCAATTATTTCACCACANCCTTCAATATTTATTATATTCACCACAGCTGGTATTAAAAATGTCACTCCCTTATCAAATGAATATTTTTTATTTTTATAATTGACAGTAAGCGTACCTTCTAAACAAACCAAAATCCAAAATGAACTATTCATATAAATTTTCTGTACCTCCTCCCCTTTAATTTTTAAAAAGTAAATTTTAAAAAAATTATTTTCAATTATGGGATTAAGTTTATTCTCATTAACA
>PBVB01000083.1 GCA_002728075.1 Flavobacteriaceae bacterium | reverse complement strand
AAAAAACTTATGGAATCAACCATACAAATTGCTCAAAAGTGCTCTTTCTCATTAGATGAGTTGACCTATGAGTATCCAAAGGAGTTGGTCCCTTCTGAATACACAGCTTATGAGTGGTTAAGTAAATTGACTCGGATAGGGATAGAGCAACGTTGGCCTGAAGGTATAAGTGAAAAGGCACATAAAATTATTGAGCATGAATTACGACTTATTAAATCCCTTAATTACGAGCATTACTTTTTAACCGTCTATGACATCGTCTCATTCGCAAGAAAGCAGAAGATACTTTGCCAAGGAAGAGGCTCTGCTGCAAATTCGATAGTTTGCTATTGTCTTGGTATTACGGAAGTTGATCCTGAAAAGGTTG
The DNA here is from genome assembly GCA_002728075.1 of Flavobacteriaceae bacterium. Taxonomy (GTDB): domain Bacteria; phylum Bacteroidota; class Bacteroidia; order Flavobacteriales; family Flavobacteriaceae; genus TMED96. The sequence continues at coordinate 30,878 of PBVB01000083.1, read as the reverse complement.
AAGTACTTTTTGAAAGGTTTCTTTCCAAAGAGAGAAATGAACCCCCGGATATTGATGTAGATTTCGAGAATGATAGGCGAGAGGAGGTTATTCAGTATATATATTTCAAGTACGGAAGGGAGAGAGCTGGGATTGTAGCTAGTATTACAACTTATCGTTCCAGAAGTGCGATAAAAGATGTTGGTAAAGCTTTAGGTCTGAGCGATAAATTATTAGATCATCTGTCAAAATCTATCTACTGGTGGGGCTCTAATCTAGAAGACCAGCTGAGTGATGCCAAACTTGATTATGAAGATCCAACTATTAAAAAATCTCCATCAGAAGTCTCAACTGAATCATATGACCTATCATTATTTGTTCCTCCAAAATATTTTCTCCACAAAATATTTCCATCTAAATCTATCTTATGACACCAAAATTCTCCAACTCCATGTTTAATTGACTTACCCACTTTTTTAGTGGATCCTAAACCTCTTGAGGCAGTTACATCCAAAAAACCATTAAAAAACAAGTTCCCATCTTTTGTTTTAATTATATTGTATGCGTGATCGTGCCCAGAAAAACCATAACTCTTCTCCCAAATTATATCACCCTTCGAATCAATCAATATTACCCAATTATCGTGAAAACCTTCATTACTGGATGCATCTCCATCATTACTCATAGAGTATCCTANTAAAGCATAACCAATCCCAGAAACTTCAACAACAGATTGACCTCNGTCATCTCTTGAACCACCATAATTTTTAACCCANTCTATNGATTTGNNNCTATCAAATTTCATTANTATAATATCTGATTCTAANCCCATTTTGTTTTGAANCNANCCATCACTACTTNTTGANCTTCCNATTACCATAAAACCACCGTCTGAAGTATTNATAATATCATTTGCTTCATCGTCATTACTTCCCCCAAAAGATTTAATATAATTTAGTTCGTAATTTTTATTTTCAATAGNTAATTCACTTTTTACACATCCAAAGAAAAAAGTAAAGATCAATATAGTTCTTAACATTATTATTTTCTTTTGATTAAAAACAACCCCCTATTAATGTCACTAACAGCGAGCACTCCACTTTCAAAAAAAGGATAACTATTCCAAACGCCTTCAAAAGAAGCATCATCATTCTCTGGATGGGTATCAAAAAAGGCTTCTTCAATGATTTCTTGATTTTCAATATTTTCAATATTGAGTTCTCTCAGTCCAGCTGTATAATTGGATAAATAAAGCTTGTTAGACTTTATGTATAGATTGTGATCTATTGCATCTGTTTTCCCTTCATGAACAAAATGTATTTTAGGATTTTTTAAATCCTTTAAATCAAAANTTATAATTCTTGTTTTGTTACCATACCTTAATTCGTCTAACTCGTCTCCTAGATAAAAATAACGATGATTCTCATCAATCCATCCTTGATGTGTATATCCTCCATAACTGTAAGATATTGTTGAAATTATTTGAGGATTTGTTTTTTCTGTCACATCAAGAATAATTAATTGGTTGGTTTCTCCACCATCACTGTTACTGCCTAGTAAAATCTCTCTACCGAGATAGTTTTGGTCCTCACCTTCGTAGGTTATGATCTGTGCATCATGAATATAAGAGGTATCCGAGAAACCTCCTCTTAAAATTGGTTGTTCGGGAAATGAAATATCATAAAAAACAGGGCCTCCTTCATACAATGCTGAACCTAGAATATAGGCAAACCCAGTGGAGATATTTATTGCGATGTTGTGTGCATTGCCAAAATCTTTAGCAATATAATCTTCATTGAAGATTTTAAATTCGTCTGAATCAAGAAGTCTATTTAAATTAAANACTTGTAAACCATGACTAGATGCNTCACTTACAACAAATGCATAATTATTATATATTTTTACATCCCTCCAGTCACTTGGATCAGTCGCTGATAAAAGTTTCCCAATNAAAATTACTTTTTGTGGGTCAGTTATATCCAAAAATGCCAATCCATCATTTAACCCCTGTAAAACAAATTCTCTTTTTGAATTAGAATCTGTCCATCCCCAATTATCATTTGCTGATTCACTTCCAAAAAAAGATAGTGGAATCCAACTTAAAAGNTCATANTCTNTACATGGAAATTCATTTGCAAATCCCTCAATACAGCTAATTTTCTCAAAATTAAATATCTTTTTTTNTGTGTTGTTTTGATTTTCTTCTTGCACTCTTTCGAGTTCTTCAAAATTATTTGCAGANAAATCATTTTTACTGCACTGAACATTNGCAAATAATAAAATAAAATTGATAATCAAGTTTATTTCAATTTTAGAGAATATATATCTAACTTTTCCGGATCTTATCATTAGTTAATGTTAAATTAAGTAAATCTTTATTTCAAAATGTCCAAAAAAAAAAATAATTACACTTCTTTGTCCTCGGTTGGTGAGTTTGGNTTAATTAAGAGAATCCAATCCAATTTTGATTTAAAAAATTCATCTAGCATACTTGGTATTGGTGACGACGCAGCGGTAATAGATAGTAAAAATAAGACTGTTGTATCCACGGATATGCTAGTAGAAAATATACATTTTAATCTGATGTACGTCCCATTAAAGCACTTGGGTTATAAGTCCGTTATCGTCAATTTATCAGATATTTTTGCTATGAATGCAAAACCAGAACAAATAACTGTTAGCTTGTCTGTATCAAATAGATTTACTCTTGAAGCAGTAGATGAATTATACAGTGGAATTAAACTAGCATGTGAAAAATACAAAGTTGATCTAATTGGAGGAGATACTACATCTTCTGAAAAAGGTTTAATAATATCAATAACTGCAATTGGGACCTCTAAAAAAGATAGATTGGTTTATCGTACAGGTGCAAAAAAAAATGATCTTGTTGCGGTTACAGGCAATCTTGGAGCCGCATACATGGGTCTTCAAATTTTAGAAAGAGAAAAGGAAGTGTTTAAAGTTAATCCACAATCACAGCCTAATCTTGATAAATACACATACTGTATTGAAAGACAACTAAAGCCCGAAGCCAGACAAGATGTTTTTAAGTATTTTAAAGAAAATAAAATTACCCCCACCTCAATGATAGATATTAGCGATGGCCTATCCTCTGAAATTTTACATATAAGTGAAAAATCTAAAGTAGGTATTCATATTTACGAAGATAAAATACCTATAGACAATGAGACTATTAAAATTTGTAAAGAATTTAAATTAAATGAGATGACAGCTGCTCTCAATGGAGGTGAAGACTATGAGATTTTATTCACTATTGATCAATCAGATTATGAGCTAGTTAAAAAAAGTGAAATCGTAAGTATCATTGGTCATGTAACAAAAATTGAAGATGGCAATAAATTAATTACGAGTTTAAATCAGGCAATTGATTTAACAGCACAAGGGTGGTCAAAAATCTAAACTTAACCCAATGCTACGTCAAGAGACATCATAATTATAAATCCTAATATAAATCCCATTGTTGCAAAATCTGTATACTTGTCCTGTTGTGCCTCAGGAATTACTTCTTCAATAACAACAAAAATCATAGCNCCTGCTGCAAATGACANNGCGTAAGGTAATAATGGTGAAAAAAAAGTTACAGCAAATGCCCCTAGTANAGCAGNCAAAGGTTCTACAATTGCAGATAACTGACCATACCAAAATGATTTAATACGACTGGCTCCAAGTCTTCTCATTGGCATTGAAACAGCAATCCCTTCAGGAAAATTTTGAATTCCAATTCCCAAGGCCAATACTACCGCACCCGATATTGTCGCCTCGGGTAAACCTAAGGAAACTCCNCCGAATAAAACCCCTACAGCTAATCCCTCTGGGATATTGTGAAGTGTGATCGCTAGAACAAGTAATGTTGTTTTATGCCAGGGCGTTTTTATACCCTCACTATCTTTAAAATTAATGTGAATATGAGGAAGTATTTTGTCTAGCAAAAAAATAAATAATGCTCCTAGTGCAAATCCAATTGAGGCTGGTANTACCTTTANAAATCCNTCACCCGGACTCATTTCAATCCCAGGNGCTAAAAGACTCCAAAAACTTGCAGCAACCATTACACCTCCAGTAAAACCAAGTAATCCATCAAGCACCATCCTGTTTAATTTTTTAATAAAAAAAACCAAAGATGCACCTAATGCTGTCATGAACCAAGTGAAAATTGTAGCATAAAATGCTCCAAGGATTGGATNTTGATTTTCAAAAAAAATAATTACATCTTTCATNTNAAACAAAAAAGTTCACCNGTGCAAAACTATAAAAATTATTGTAAACTAGNGAACTTAAATAAAANTTAAAANNCAAATGTTTAATTTTGATTCATGAGTGAAGAAAACTTTTATGATATAATTATTTGTGGTGGTGGTATCACTGGTTTATTATTAGCCAAAAAAATAACTGATGATATCTATTTTAAAAATCATAAAATAGCTTTAATAGAAAAAGAAGATAAAAATAAAAATGACAGAACCATTAGTTTNTGGGAAGAAGGTAAAGGAGAATGGGATAGTATCATTTGCGGTAGCTGGAACAATGCAAATTTTATTTCAGATGAATATGNNTCATCTTTTGAGCTAAAACCTTATACTTATAAAACTATTCGAGGAATTGACTTTTACAATTATTTCAAAAAANATNTAAGTAATAAAAATAATNTTAAAATAGTAAAGGATAACATTTTAAAAATTAGATCAGATAACANCTTTAGTTATGTTAAAACAATTAATAAAGAATATAAAGCNCCTAGAGTCTTCTCNAGTATACCAAACTTAGAATATAAAAATCAAACATCTATTCCNGTTTTACAACAACACTTTATTGGTTGGTTTGTAAAAACAGAAAATTTAATNTTTGATCCCAATAAATTAATTTTTATGGATTTTAGTGTTCCNCAAAAAGGGAATACTAGATTTATGTATATTTTGCCTTTTGATAGAAATTTTGCTCTNGTTGAGTATACTTTGTTTTCGAAAAAAACACTTGAAAAGGAGGAATACGAATACAATATTAAACAGTATTTGGAGGATAAAAATGCAGGTGAATTTAAGGTTGTTGAAAAAGAANCAGGATCGATTCCAATGACGGGGTATAACTTTTCAAAACATAATAATTCAACTCTNCTTNATATTGGAACATCNGGTGGATGGACAAAAGCAAGTACCGGATTTACTTTTAAAAAGTCAATAANCAAAATTGAACACTTGATACAGTATTTAAAAAGTAATAAGTCTCTTGATAAGTTTCAAAATAAAACAAAATTTGATTTTTANGATCTGCTTTTTTTGGACGTCCTTTATCACCACAANGANAAAGGAAAGTCACTTTTTTCAGGAATGTTTAAAAAAAATAAGCCGCAAAGAATATTCCGATTTCTAGATGAAAAGTCTACTTTTTCTGAAGATGTTCATCTTATGTTATCATTTCCGATAGGTAAATTTGTGAAAGCTTTAATTAAAAACTTTTCAATATTATAATTTTCGATTCAATATAGTTTTAAAAAGATCGAAAAATTGTTTTTGTTTTTNTATTTCAATAGGAAGATTGTTTATTGAATTTAAAATCTTCTGATTATAATTTTCAATAATATGTCTTAAATAAACGTCAGATTTATTNTTTTTAAAAATGTTGATGACTTCGCGTTTTTTTTTATCAAAATCCTTAGATTGAAAACTATACAAATTTAAAAGAGACTCTACGTCTTCCTTAGATCCGTTTTCAATAGAGTGAATAAAAAAAAGTGTTCTTTTATTTTCTTTTATGTCTCCNCCACTGACTTTTCCAAAAATGNTTTCCTCGCCAAATACATCTAAGTAATCATCTTGTAATTGGAACAANATCCCCAAATTCAAACCAAATTCGTAGAAGGATTGGCATACATTTTCATCAGCACCAACTGCAAGTACACCCATTTTAAGTGCAGCACCAATTAAAACCGCAGTTTTTAACTTAATCATTTCAAAGTATTGCGATTCTTTAATATCAATTTTATCTGTAAAATTCATATCCATTTGTTGCCCCTTGCAAACACCTAATGCACTATCTGTTAATACTTTATTCATTTTAAAATAAGTCTCTGACTTATAAGTTTCAAGTGACTTGTATGATAATATCAGCATAGCATCTCCAGACAAAATAGCGCTATTTCTATTCCATTTTTTATGAACTGATAATCTACCCCGTCGATACAATGCATTATCCATAATNTCGTCATGCACTAAGGAAAAATTATGAAAGATTTCTATTGCTAAAGCTGCAGGTAAAGCTTTTTCAAAATTATTTGCAATAGAATCTGCCGCCATTAGAGTTAAGACAGGTCTAACTCTTTTACCTTTATTTTGCATGCTATATATAAAGGGTTCAAACAAACTGCTTGATGAATATTCAGCAATTTCATTTTCTAAATAACTTTCAAAAATTTCTTTAAATGTGCTTGACAAAACTTTCTTTGAAACAAAAATAAATTAAAAAAGAACTTTTAGTTAAAAAAACCGAGGAAACTTTTTTGGTATTTAAAGTTTCCATTTTATATTTGCACCCTTAAAATGAAAGATAACATANTAAACATTTCAAGCCAGCTATTTTTAGAAATAGGATTTAAAAATGTTACGATGGATGACATCGCTGAAAAAATGGGCATCTCTAAAAAAACAATTTATTCCTTCTTTAAAAATAANTATGAACTTGTTAAAGAAAGTACTCAACTCATTTTCGAAAATGCTTGTAATGATATCGAACGAATTAAAAAATNGGCAAAGCACCCTATTGAAGAGTTATATTGTGTTAANTCTGAAGTTCTAAAGTATTTTCAAAATGAAAAAAGTTCACCGGTTTATCAAATGCAAAAATATTATCCTGAAATTTATAATGATATTAAAAACCAGGAATATACAAGACTTGGATTTTTAGTTAAATCCAGTTTAAAAGAAGGAATTGAAACTGGATTGTTTAGAAAAAATATTGATATTGACTTTGTCTCAAGACTTTATATGAATGGAATGAGAGGGATTCGCGATATTGATGTATTCCCACCAGAAAANTTTGATATTAAAATTTTAATTGAGAGTTATTTAGAATATCATGCAAGGGCTATTGTAACAGAAAAAGGGCTTTCGNTTTTAAACAAATTTATATCTAAAAATGCTTTGTGAAATGATTAAAACACCGATATCTATTTTTCTTGTACTTATACATTTTTATTTATCATGTCAAGATATACCCAATTCTTTTACTCTTAATTCGGCTATCGAATGGGGCATGGATTATAATAAAACCATTCAAAAATCCAATTTGGAATTGCAAAAAGCATACAAGGAAAAATGGAAAACCATTTCTATAGGCTTACCTCAAATTAGAGCCAATTTGAGCTATCAAAACTTTTTAGAACAACCTGTTTCACTTATACCAGCTGAATTTTTTGGAGGTACTAAAGGTGATTATGCTGAGGTGGTTTTTGGAACTGAGCAAACAGCCATAGGATTTGCTGAAATAAATCAATTACTATTTGATGGTACATATATTATTGGTGTGCAAGGATTAAAACATTATATAGATACAGCAAAAAATGTATTAGAAAAATCACAAATAGAAATTAAAAAATCGATAATTATTGCTTACGTAAACACACTAGTNGCTGAAGAAAATATTTCAGTTATTGAGAGAAATTTATTAGCATTAAATAAAAATTTAAAAGAGATAACCGCAGTTTACAAAAATGGATTTAGTGAAGAAGAAGACGTAGAACAAATTAAACTTACTATTTCTAAGCTTAGAACCCAATTTAAATATGCAAAAGAATCTTACAAACTATCTTTTGATATTTTAAAACTTTTATTAGGCGTTGAACTTGACCAAAAATTAAACCTCTCTGACTCTTTAGAGTATTTGACTATGAAAAACTTGAANTATGAATCGATTGACAGTAACTATTCAAACAACATAGACATTCGACTAGCAGAAAATAAAGTCATAGAAGAGAAGTTTTTATTTCGATTGGAAAAGGCAAAAGGCTTACCTTCATTGAGTGCCTTTCTAAATGGNAGTTATGTGGGAAATAGTAATGAATTTACNTTCACTGATAAAGAACAAAAATGGTTTGGTTCTTCGGCATTTGGATTAAGATTAGAAGTGCCCATTTTTAGTTCATTTGGTAGACACGCGAAGTCACAAAANGCCAAGCTTAGCTTGCAACAGGCTGAAAAGAATTTAACTGAGGTTAAATCCAAAGTTTATGTCGAAATGAGAAAGGCTCAAAACAATTTTAATCTAGCTAAAGAAAATTATTTAACTGCTATTGATAATCTAAAGCTAGCTGAAAGAATTGAAAAAAAGAATATTATAAAGTTTTTTGAAGGAGTTAGTGGAAGCTTTCAATTGACACAAGCCCAACAACAGCTTTACCAGGCTCAACAAAGTAAAATTCAAAGTATGCGTGCTGTGATAATTGAGAAAACAAATCTTGAAAATATCTTAAATAACAAAAATTAAAATGTATATGAAAAATTTTATTTTAAATCTTAGTATAATATTAGTTATTAGTTGCGGACCAAAAAATTCTAAATCAACGGAAGAAATTTTAGCAACTAATGATTATACTTTAATTCAAAAAAGAAAGGGGGAAATTAAAACCCAAATAAATGATTTAAAATTTGAACTAAATAGGTTGGATAATGTGCTTGAAAAAATTGATACCGATAAAAACTTATTTTTAGTTTCCGCAATTAAGTTGAAACACAAAAACTTTAGCCACTATTTAAATTTTCAAGGTTCATTAGATACGGATCAGAATGTAGTTATTTATCCTGAATTGCCTGGTCTTTTAAAAAATATTTACGTAAAACAAGGAGACAAAGTAAAGAAAGGGCAAATAATCGCTAAAATTTCAGATAATGGATTAACTGATCAATTAGAACAGTTAAAACTTCAAAGGAATCTAGCTAAAACAACCTTTGAACGACAAAAAAAATTATGGGACCAAAAAATTGGTTCGGAAATACAATATTTACAAGCAGAAACAAATTTTAAAGGTTTAGAGAAAAAAATTTCTCAAATGAGAGATCAAGAGGGCAAAACAAGAATTTTAGCTCCATTTGACGGAACTATAGACGACGTTATTGCTGATATTGGAAGTAACTTGGCACCAGGCTTAACCCCAATTTTTAGAATAATTAATATTGAGCAAATGAAGGTTAGTGCAGAGATACCTGAAATACACATCCCTTACATTAAACAGAATAAAANTGTTAAAATTTATGTTCCAATNCTGGATAAACAAATTTTAGGCAAAATTTCATCTGTTGGTAATTTTATAAATCCTAACAATAGGTCTTTTAGTATTGAAATTAAATTATTGAACAAGTCCAATGAATTAAAACCAAATATGACGGTTAGTTTAGAGATTAATGATTATCAAAATAAGAGTGCCATCCTAATTCCATCTAAAGATATACTAGAAGATGAAGAAGGAAATTTTTACGTATATAAATTGGTTATTGACAGCAATGAAAATTATAAATCAAACAAAGTGATGATTCAAAAAGGAAAGTCATATAATAATATGACTGAAATTAAGTCTGGTTTGAAAGAAAATGATTTAATCATAAATGATGGTCTTAGGCAAGTTGAAGATGGGCAAACTGTAAAGGTAATTTCTACCAAAATTTGAGTATAATTATGAATAAAGGCTTTAAAGAATTTTTACCATCCTCATGGGCTATTGACCATAGTACTGTTGTTTATGTTTTAATTTCCATTTTTTTTATACTCGGATTTTCTTCATATATAAGCTTACCAAGAGAGAACTTCCCAGAAATAAATAGCAATGTTATTTTCGTAAGCTCAGTTTATCCCGGGAATACTGCTGAGGACGTTGAAAGATTAATCACTGACCCATTAGAAGAAGAACTCAAGGGTGTTTCAAATTTGGTTGGAATTAAATCAACNTCTCAAGAGAATATTTCGTTAATAACCATAGAGTTTGATGAAAATATTTTAAAAGANAAAGCAAAAAATGATGTCCANGACAAAGTTGANGCAGTAACTGCTCANGCTGATTGGCCAATTTTTAATGGNGCAAAAATAGAACCTGCTGTATTTGAGTATAGTATTTCCGAAGAAGTTCCTATTCTAAATATCGGATTAAGTGGAAATATTCCTCGAGAAGAAATGAAATTTTATGGAGAGGTTTTAAAGGACAAAATTGAGCAAATGGCCGAAATTAAGGAAGTTTCCTTACGGGGTGTTCAAGATTTCGAAGTAGAAGTGTCATTAGATTTAATCAAAATGGTTGCGGCAACCGTTTCATTCGATGATGTTATAAATTGTATACAAAGAGGAAATAATACTATTTCAGCAGGTAATATTGAAGGTAATGGTCTTAGAAGAAATATCAGAGTAATAGGTGAAATTAAAAATCCTGAAGATTTAGANAACTTTGTNGTTAAAAATCAAGACGGGACCGTTTTTCTTGGTGATATATCTAAGATAACTTTTAAAGAAAAGGAGATTAATTCCTACGCTAGATTAAACGGAAAAAATTCAATCGTTTTGGATGTGAAGAAAAGATCTGGAAAAAATTTGATCAAAAGCGTCGAAAAAATAAGAGAACTTGTAGAAAAAGTAAAAAAGGATGAATTCCCATCCTCAATAAATGTAACTATTTCAAACGATCAGTCTGATATTACAAAAAATCTAGTTTCTGATTTAGCCAATAATATTGTTTTTGGGGTTATTTTGGTAATAACTGTACTGATGTTTTTCCTTGGTTTTAGAAATGCATTGTTTGTTGGCTTTGCAATCCCAATGTCAATGCTTATGTCTTTTGTTGTAATTGGCTTTTTAGGAGAAACTATTAACACTATGGTTCTTTTTGGTCTCATCATGGGGCTTGGAATGCTTGTCGATAACGGTATTGTAGTGGTTGAAAATGCATATAGGTTAATGGAAAAAGATAAAATGAATTCCATTGAGGCTGCAAAAAAAGGGATTGGTGAAATAGCATATCCTATAATTATTTCAACAGCTACTACAGTAGCCGCATTTCTCCCCTTAGGCTTCTGGCCAGGAGTTATTGGTGAGTTTATGATTTTTTTTCCTATCACACTCTCAATTGTTCTGGGTTCTTCTCTTGTTGTAGCCATCTTCTTTAACTCAATGCTAGTTTCAAAATTCATGAAAATTGATAAAAATGAAATATCATTAAAGAGCCTTAAAAGACTCAGTTTAATCCTGGGCGGAATAGGAATAATTTTAATTTTTAATATTGGTGTTTTTAGGGCACTTGGTACGATTATGATTTTATCTACTATTCTATTATGGGTGTATAAGTATTTAATNAAAGATTGGACAATATATTTTCAAGAAGTATTTCTTTATAAACTTGAAACGAAATATAAAAGATTTTTAACTTTTGCTTTGTCCAGTAAAAAACCCATTTATTTTTTATTTGGTACGATTGGATTATTATTTTCCTCATTCATAATTCTTGGAATTGCTTCTCCAAAAGTTGAGTTTTTCCCAGAAAATGAACCTCAACAAATTTTTGTTTACATAGAATATCCAGAAGGAACATCTATTCAAAAAACGAATCAAACAAGCAAATTAATTGAAAAGGAAGTGGCAAAAATTGTCTACGACAAAAAATATTATAAAAGTGGTAAGAATTTTATGATTGATTCAAATGTTGTTATGGTCGGTTTAGGGGCACAAAATCCTGAGACTGATAGAGGAGGTGACCAAGATATGCCACACAAATCAAAGATAACATTAACAATGAGTGAGTTCAAGTTAAGAAATGGCCTTTCTAGTGAAGAAATGAGAAAGGATATTCAAATAATTCTTAAAGATAAGTTCCCTGGGATTGCGATATCGGTTGAAAAAGAGGCATCTGGTCCTCCTGCAGGATATCCTATAAATATTGAAATAAAGGGAAATGATTATAATGAATTAATAAGTATTGCAAAGGATTTAAGGCAATTCATCAATAATGAAAACATCCCTGGTGTTGAACAAGTAAAAATAGATGTAAACAAAAGTAAACCAGGAATTGAGGTTGAGATTGATAGAAAAAAGTCTGGGAGTTTGGGAGTTTATGGTGGACAAATTGGACAGCAGCTAAGAAATTCTTTATTTGGTGCTAAAGCTGGAGTTTATAAAAAAAATGGAGAGGATTTTGATATAAATGTTAGATTTGAGGAAAAATACAGAAAAAATTCTGAGAGCCTTCTTGACCAATACATTGTGTTTCGTGACCAATCAAATGGAAAAATCAAAGAAGTACCCATAAGCGCAACTGTCAAGTTAAAAAATGCTAATTCGTTTAGTGCNATAAAACACAAAGATTTGAGTAGGGTAGTAACGGTTTATTCTCCAATTTTAGCAGGTTATAATGCCAACGAAGTATTTTTAAACGTTAAAAAAGCAATTGAAACAGGTTTTGAGGGTTTTAAAAATAACNTTAGTTACTCTTTTACTGGTGAAATTGCAGAACAAGAAAAAAANATGTCGTTTTTAGTTAGCGCTCTTTTTACCGCATTAGGCTTAATTCTTTTTCTTCTTGTTCTTCAATTCAATTCGATTTCAAATCCCCTAATTATACTTTTATCAATTTTTTTAAGTTTCACAGGGGTGCTTTATGGGATAAGTATTTTCAATATGCCTTTTGTAATTATGATGACTATGATGGGTATCATCTCCTTATCTGGAATCGTTGTAAACAACGGAGTTGTTTTGATTGATTATACCAATCTGCTTGTTGAAAGAAAGAAATTAGATTTAGGAATCGAAGCTGACAAACCTCTTCAAATCGAAGATTTTAAAAATTCTGTAATTAGCGGTGGGGCAGCGAGGTTAAGGCCTGTTTTGCTAACCGCTATTACGACTATTTTAGGATTAATCCCTTTGGCAACAGGTTTAAATATTAACTTTTTTACCCTAGTTTCTGAATGGAATCCAAACTTTTTTGTTGGAGGTGATACAGTTGTATTTTGGGGTCCNTTATGTTGGACCGTTATTTTTGGATTAACTTTTGCTACTTTTCTGACACTCGTTATAGTNCCNATAAGTTTTTATNTGGTTTACAGAATCAAATTATATTTTTATTCTTTAAGAGAATTATAAATGAACTAAATTGCAAGTAAAACCTCTCATATGTTTAGAACATCAAATTGCGGCGAATTAACTATTTCTAATGTAGATGAAATAGTTACCCTAGCTGGTTGGGTTAGTCGTATAAGAGATAAAGGTTTTGTTTTGTGGATTGATCTAAGGGATAGGTACGGAATTACTCAGATTATTTTTGATGAAAAGAGATCAAGTACTGAATTTATGGATAAAGTGAGGAAAATCCATAGAGAATATGTAATTCAAATTAAAGGAAAAGTAATCGAAAGAGAATCTAAAAATCCAGATATCAAGACCGGTGACATTGAAATTTTAGCAAGCTCATTAGATGTTTTAAATGAATCTACCACTCCACCTTTTACAATAGAAAATAATACAGATGGTGGTGAAGAGCTAAGAATGAAATATAGGTANTTGGACATTAGAAGACCAGTGATTCAAAAAAATCTACTTATGAGATCAAATCTTAGCCTAGAAATAAGAAAATTCCTTGTTTCCAAACAGTTTGTTGAAGTTGAAACTCCTTATTTAATAAAATCTACACCTGAAGGTGCAAGAGATTTTATCGTTCCTTCAAGAATGAATAAAGGTGCTTTCTATGCCTTGCCACAGTCACCTCAAACTTTCAAACAACTATTGATGGTATCTGGCATGGATAAATATTTCCAAATAGTAAAATGTTTTAGGGATGAAGATTTAAGATCCGATAGACAACCTGAATTTACTCAAATCGACTGTGAGATGTCATTTGTAAGTGAAGAGGACGTTTTAAACGAGTTTGAAGAACTTATAAAATTTATAATTAAAAAATTTAAAGGCATTGAATTAAATTCATTCACAAGAATGACATATTCTGAAGCTATTGAAAAATATGGGTCTGATAAACCTGATATTCGATATGGTATGGAGTTCGGTAATTTAACTAAAGTAACTAGAGGGAAAAGTTTTAAAGTTTTTGATTCTCAAGAAGTAGTTTTAGGACTATCAGTGCCAAATGGAGCGAATTTTTCACGAAAACAAATTGATGGTTTAATCGATTTTAGCAAATCTCATGAGGAAGGGGCAAAAGGTGTCGTCTGGGTGAAATATAATGAAGACAGAACTTTCAAGTCGTCTGTTGACAAATTTTTCGATTCAAAAGATTTTTCCATGTGGGCAAAGATTTTAGTTTGCAAACCTGGTGATTTAATGCTTGTTATTTCAGGTCAGAAAACTGAAGTTTATAAACAATTATCTTTCTTGAGATTAGAGCTTGCGAATCGTTTAAATTTGAGAAATAATAAGGAATTCGCTCCTTTGTGGATAACTGATTTTCCCCTATTTAATTGGAACGAAGAAAGAGATGGATTTGATTCTGTCCATCATCCTTTCACAGCACCTAAAGACGCAGATTTGGAACTATTAGACAAAAATCCAAATCTAGTAAAATCAAAAGCATACGATTTAGTTCTTAATGGAAATGAAATTGGAGGTGGATCTATTCGAATCCATAATGAAAATATACAAAGAAAAGTTTTTAAAATTCTTGGTCTTTCTGATAAGGAATCTAATGAGCAATTTGGGTTTCTAATAAATTCATTTAAATATGGCGCACCTCCCCACGGCGGAATAGCCATTGGCTTTGACAGACTTGTAGCTATTCTAAATGGAAGTGAGTCAATCAGAGATTTTATAGCTTTTCCAAAAAATAATCAGGGTAAAGACATTATGTTAAATTCACCTTCCTCAATTAGTAATGAACAACTTGAAGAATTAGATTTAAAAATTAATAAACCAAACAATAAATGAGGTTTTTTCTTAATATTTTATTTTGGAGTTTTACATCATCTCTTTTTCTTGGTTTATATCTTAAAGAAAGCTTTGCCAATGATATAAGTGAAATTTTAATTGGCTTTTCAGTTTTAGCACTTAGTTTTTTGTATTTACCATTGTTTTTATATCATAGATATAAAGGTAAAGACCTTTCTAAATATACTTTTAACAAAAAAAAATTAAGAAAAAAAGAATAATACTTCACAATACGTGAATTATTTTAGCGATAACCGCTTTTTTAGTAAAAAAAATACAAAAGGAAAAATTTATTTATAACATCAGTCTAGATACCAATTCATTAGCGTATATTCGTAACTTATTATTATTTAAATGCAAGGAAAAGTAAAATTTTTTAATTCCTCTAAAGGTTACGGGTTTATTACAGACGATGAAACTGGTGAAGACGTTTTTGTCCATGTTACATCATTAAATGGTCTTAAAATAAATGAAGGAGATAAAGTCGAATACGTAATTGAAGANGGGGAAAGAGGCAAAACTGCCTCGAATATTCAATTAGTTTAATTTTAGATTATTATTGTTTCGTTTTTTTTTAAAAAANCGATTTAATAATTCTTCTGANTCTTTCTTTAAAACNCCACCCTTAGTGGATATNTTTTTGGGAANGGANNCTTCTGAATTNAAACCNGCNCTTTTATTAGTGTCNNGTGCTCCNTAAACCACACGTTTAATTTGTGAATATTTAAGTGCAGNCATNCACATTGCACACGGTTCAAGTGTAACGTAAATAGTGCAACCNAATAGATATTTTCCTCCAATATAATTTGAAGCAGAAGTAATAGCTAACATTTCAGCATGTGCGGTGACATCATTTAACTGCTCGGTCATATTAAATGCTCTTGAGATTATTTTNTTTTTNATTGTAATNACTGCNCCAACTGGTATTTCATCTTCTTGAAAAGCCAATTTGGCTTCCTCCAANGCTTTNCTCATAAAATATTTGTCTTTTAAAAATAGGTCACTCATTTAAAAATAAATTATGTTATTTAGATTAANTTAGAGACTAAAATTACTCTATAATTTGAAGCANTTGATGTAAACATAAAATTTGGTAAATCGACTTAAAACTTATTAATGCAAGAAAAGAAAAAAATATATTTTATCGATGCCTATGCATTGATTTTTAGAGGATATTATGCTTTTATAAAGAACCCTATTTTAAACTCAAAAGGACTAAATACGTCGGCAGTTTACGGATTTATGAATTCTTTACTTGATTTAATTAAAAGGGAAAATCCAAAATATATTGGAGTTTGTTTTGATAAAGGTGGTTCAGTAAGCAGGTCGGAAATTTTCTCAGATTATAAAGCAAATCGCCTTGAAACTCCTGAAGCAATAACTTTAGGAATTCCATACATTAAGAAAATTTTAACTGCGATGGATATTTCAACTGTTGAAATAGAAGGATATGAGGCAGATGACATTATTGGAACTCTTGCTAAAAAAGCGGAAAAAGATGATTTTAGTGTTTTCATGGTAACCCCAGATAAAGACTTCGCCCAATTAGTTTCTAAAAATATTTTTATTTACAAACCTGCCCGGATGGGTAATGATGTTGAAATACTGGGTATAAAAGAAGTTAATGAAAAATTTGAAATTGAAAATCCAAAACAAGTAATAGATTATCTCGGTATGGTTGGTGACAGCGTGGATAATATCCCTGGTCTTCAAGGAGTAGGNGATAAGACAGCAAAAAAATTCATCAAAGAATTTGGAAGCATTGAAAACTTATTGGAGAACACCGATAAAATAAAAGGAAAACTCAGAGAAAANATTGAGGCTAATAAAGATTTAGGATTGCTTTCAAAAAAACTTGCTAGGATTATTTTAGATGTACCAGTGGATTTTGAAAAGACAAAATTTAAATTAGAAAATCCCAATTCTGATAAGCTAAATAAAATCTTTGATGAACTTGAATTTAAAAGAATTAAAGAAACTACTCAAAAATTATTTTTTATTTCAAATAAAGATATAGTTGATTTAAAAGAAACTAAAAAAACTCAATCAATAGAAGGTTCACAAACAAACATGTTTGAAAACTTCAAGGATGAAAAAAATGGTAAATTAAGAGATATAGACACCCTGAAACATTTTTATCAAACAATAAATACAAGTTTAGGGGTTGACTTGTTTTTGAGTAAATTGTTAAAACAAAATATTGTATCATTCGATACAGAAACTACTAGTTTAGATACTCTAAAGGCGGAGTTGGTTGGTATAGCTTTTTCATGGGAAAGAAGCACTGGATATTATTTACCATTCCCAGAAAATAGAAATCAAAGTCAAGCCCTCATTTTAAAACTTAAGCCTTTTTTTGAAAGTGAAAAAATTAAAAAGATTGGTCACAATTTAAAATATGATATCAAAGTTTTAACCAATTACTCTGTNTATGTTCGAGGCCCTCTTTATGATACAATGATAGCTCATTATTTAATTAACCCCGATGGACGACATAATTTAGATTTTTTAGCTGAAAAGTATTTAAACTATAAATGCAAACCAATTTCTGACTTAATTGGTCCCAAAGGTAAGAACCAAAAAAACATGAGAGATGTTTTGATTGAAAATCAAAAAGAATATGCAGTTGAAGATGCAGATATTACATTACAACTTAAAAATTGTTTTGATCTGTTAAATAAAGATATTCAAAATGAAAAACTTTTAAATGAGGTTGAGTTTCCATTAATAAGGATTTTATCAAAAATGGAAACCGAAGGATTTAATTTAGATTCAAAATTTTTGGGAGAAATGGAAACCAATTTAAATAAGGAAATAAAAGAAATTGAAAAAATTATTTTTGAAAATGCTGGTGAATCTTTCAATCTATCTTCTCCAAAACAGTTGGGTGTAGTGTTGTTTGAGAAATTGAAATTAGTTGAAAAACCAAAAAAAACCAAAACAGGACAATATTCTACATCTGAAGAAGTACTATCATTGCTTGCAAAAAAACATAAAATAATTGACGACATCTTAAATTGGAGATCTTTAAATAAATTACAAACTACTTANGTAAAAGCACTACCTGAAGAAATAAACACCAAAACAAAAAGAATTCATACTGTTTTTAACCAAGCCGTAGCATCTACGGGAAGATTAACCTCAAATAAGCCGAATTTGCAAAATATTCCTATTAGAACTAAGAAAGGCCAATTAATTAGAAAGGCATTTATTCCTAGAGACAAAAATCATCTTATAATTTGTGCAGACTATTCTCAAATTGAACTAAGAATAATCGCTTCATTAAGTGAAGATTTAAATATGATTAAAGCTTTTAATGAAGGNAAAGATATTCACCTATCAACAGCTGCCAAAGTTTACAATATTCCTGANGATAGTGTTACNCGGCGACAAAGATCAAATGCAAAAACTGTTAATTTTGGAATAATTTACGGTGTTTCTGCCTTTGGATTAAGTCAACAAACAGATTTAAATAGAATTGAGTCCAAAGAGATGATTGATACATATTATAGAAGTTATCCTAAATTGAAAGAATACATGTCATCTCAAATTCAACATGCACGTGAAAATGGTTTTGTGTCGACTTTACTCAACAGAAGACGATATTTAAACGATATTAACTCTCAAAACGCAGTTGTAAGAGGAGCGGCAGAAAGGACTGCAATAAATGCACCAATACAAGGATCAGCAGCCGATATAATTAAATTNGCTATGATTCAAATCGATAAAAAAATATACGAGGAAAAATTACAAAGCCGAATGATACTACAGGTACATGACGAACTGGTTTTTGATGTTCCTAAAGAGGAAAAAGATGTGCTATCTAAAATTGTTAAAGAAGAAATGGAAAANGCNCTGGTACTTAAAGTTCCTCTAGTTGTAGACTTAGGAACAGGTGGTAACTGGCTTGAAGCTCACTGATTTTAAACCAGAGAAACCCTAACAAATGAAGTAATACTTAAATCTTTATCTGTAGACTTAACATAATCTTCGACTGAAATCTTAGAATCCTTTATATAAGATTGATTTACAAGTGTGTTATCCTTATAAAATCTCTTGAGTTTTCCAGCTATAATGTTGTCTATTATGTTTTCNGGCCTTCCTTCCTTAATTAANTGCTCTTTTATAATTTCAGTTTCTTTCTCAACAATACTCGCGTCCACCGAATTTTCATTCAAAGCTAACGGATTCATAGCTGCTACTTGCATTGCAACATTTTTTGATACCTCTTCGGAAATTTGAGTTGAATTTGAAAGTGCAACCATAGCTGCTATTTTATTTCCAGCGTGTACATAACCTCCAATATAATTTCCTGATAATTTTTGAAAGTTTCCAATTTCTATTTTTTCTCCAATTATTCCAGTTTGCTCAATTAATTTATCTGAAAGGCTTAGATCACCAACTTTTGAGTTAAGAAGATCTTCAATAGTGTTTACATTTTCTGCAATATCTAAAATTTCATTAGCAAAATTTAGAAAATCGTTATTCTTAGCAACAAAATCCGTTTCACAATTTAAAGAAATTATAACTCCTTCTGATTTATCTTCATTAACCTTTAACAAAACAATACCTTCAGAAGAGTCCCTTTCTGCTCGGTTTGCAGCAACCTTTTGTCCTTTTTTTCTCAATATTTCAACAGCCTTTTCATGATCTCCATTCGCTTCAACTAAAGCTTTTTTACAATCCATCATCCCGGCACCAGTTGATTTTCTTAAATCATTGACCTCAGTTGCGGTAATTTTCATAATCAATAAATTATTTATTTTAATTTTTCCTCTTCGTCTTTATTTTTTGACTCAACGTTTTCATTTGGTCCACTCGTTTCAGACTTAATTTCGGAACTATCAGATGAATCTTTTGATTCAGACTTGGCTGCGGCATCTTTTTCGTTCTGCCTTAATTCGAGGCCCTTTTTAATGGCATCAACAATAATTGTTAAAATTTTTCTAATTGCCTTTGAAGCATCATCATTTGAAGGAATAGGATAATCTATATCTCTAGGGTCAGAATTTGTATCAACCATTGCAAAAATTGGTATCTTAAGCTTTTGGGATTCTTTAACAGCAATATTTTCACGTTTCACATCTACTATAAATATTGCTCCAGGTAATCTGGTCATATCAGATATTGACCCTAAATTTTTTTCGAGCTTTGCTCTTTTTCTGTCTACTTGAAGTTTTTCTTTTTTTGAAAGTGTTTCAAATGTACCATCTTTTTTCATTCTATCAATCGAAGCCATTTTTTTTACAGCTTTCCTAATAGTGACAAAATTTGTCAACATACCTCCAGGCCATCTTTCAGTGATAAAAGGCATATTTATGTCTTTCATTAGTTCCGATACAATATCTTTAGCCTGCTTTTTAGTTGCAACAAATAAAATCTTTCTTCCCGTTGATGCAATTTTCTTTAGTGCCTCACATGCTTCTATGAGTTTTGCAGAAGTCTTATAAAGATTTATTATATGTATGCCGTTCTTTTCAGAATATATGTAATTTGACATATTTGGATCCCACTTTCTAGTAAGGTGACCAAAATGAACACCTGAATCAATAAGGTCTTTTATATCAACTTTTTGCATTTTCTCTAACGTTTCGAAAATTGGAATTTTTTTCTTGCTTTTTTTCTGCCATATTTTTTGCGTTCAACATTTCTAGAATCTCTTGTAAGTAAGCCTTCGGGTTTTAATATTTTTCTGTTTTCTTCATTTATTTGGCAAAGAGCTCGTGATAATGCAAGTCTAATGGCTTCTACCTGACCACTAACGCCTCCTCCAACAACACTGATATTAATATTAAACTGATCTAAATTGTTTGTAAGACTGAGGGGCTGTAATAATTTGAACTGGGAGACTGCAGTCGGGAAATAATCTTGGAACTTTTTAGAATTGATATTTATTTCAGATTTTCCTTTTGTGAGAAATAATCTAGCTATAGATTTTTTTCTTCTTCCTACTGCGTGAACTTTCTCCATAGTTATATATTAATCTTGAATTCTTCTGGATTTAAATTTTCGAACTTATGGTTTTCTCCATTAACAACTCTTAAATTTCTAAAAATCATAGAACCTAATTTGTTTTTTGGCAACATTCCTCTAACAGCTTTTTCAATCAGTATTGAAGGATTTTTGGAAAAAACTTGCTCTGCTGTTAAAGATTTTTGACCACCAGGATAACCAGTGTGTCTTNTGTAAATTTTTTCTTTCCATTTATTGCCAGTTAGCTTGATTTTATCCGCATTTTTAACAATAACATTATCCCCACAATCAACATGAGGAGAAAAGTAAGGCTTGTTTTTACCTCTAATTAAGGAAGCAACATGAGTAGCAAGTCTTCCCAAAGAAATATTAGAGGCATCAACCAATAGCCATTTTTTTTCAATGTTNGAAGAATTCACAAACTTTGTATACAAAACATTTCTTTTCAAACCGAATCTTTGTTATAAGTGCGTGCAAATGTAATACATTAATTTTTTATTCCCAATTTGGTAACAAAAATTAATTTTATTTAAAAAGGTAAATCATCCTCGACTTCTTTGTCGTCGTCAGATTTAACTTCAAATCCTGGAGCNTCATCAGGTGAAGGAATGGTATCATTTCCAATAGAATCTTCCTTTTCAATTTTCCAACCGTGTATTGAATTAAAATATTTGACANCTCCTTGAGGATTCTCCCACTCTCTTCCTCTAAGATTAATACTTATTTTCACGTTCTCTCCAATATTAAAAGAATCCAATAATTCGCACCTGTCTTGAACGAATTCAATTAACAAATGTTGAGGATATTGTTCCTGTGTTGTAATGACAACTTCTCTTTTTCTAAAACCGTTGTCTCCAAATGTTTTTACATCTCCTAAAACTTTAATTTTTCCTGATACTTCCACTTTTATTTATTTTAATTCAAAAATAATCATTCAAATTGAAATTCATAAATTAGAATTAAATAAGAAAATTCCTTTGGGTTCAAATAGACTAATTAAAAATTTAATTCTATTAGGTTCATTTATCATCGTAATATTTATTATTTGGAATACCTACGTNTTATTTCAGTCAATGAAAAANGAAGAAAGAAANAAAATGGAGCTTTGGGCTAGAGCTCAGAAAGAGCTTGCNCAAAACCCCAACCTGGAAAAAGATTTTGGNATTTTAGCTTTCGATGTGCTTCAAAAAATTGGTTCAACACCGGTCATACAGGTCGATAAAAAAGGGAAAATTATAGATTATAAAAATATTGAATGGCTTCCAAATCTTGACAAGGACTCAATTGTACTGTACTCCAAACTAAAAAAGTTTAAAAATGAAAACAATCCTATCAAAGTAACATATAAAGATATAATCAACCAAACTTTATATTATGGTGACACACCTCTTTTAAAAAAATTAAAAATTTATCCTATAGCATTACTACTAATTATTTTCATATTCGCATTTCTGATAATTTTTCTATTTCAAACAAATAAATATTCGGAACAAAACAAACTTTGGGTTGGAATGGCAAAAGAAACTGCTCATCAAATCAGTACCCCCTTAACTTCATTAATGGGATGGATTGAANTATTNAAGGAAAAAAAAATAAAAAGAGANTCTATTCTTGAAATCGAGAAAGANATAAATCGTCTTGAATTGATAGCAGAAAGGTTTTCCAAAATAGGAGCATCTCCAAAGCTAAAAAATGAAAATATAGTTGAGTTAATTTCAAAAACACTTGAATATTTAAGAAAAAGGTCTGGAAATAAAGTCACTTGGAAATGGAATCCTCCAAAAAAAGNAATTAATATATCAATGAATTCAACTTTGATTAGTTGGACTATAGAAAATATTGTAAAAAATGGTATAGACTCGATAAAAGGCGATGGTGAAATAAAAATTGCGTTAGTTAATCTAAATAACTCAGTGAGGATTTTGATTTCTGACAATGGTGTTGGAATAAAAGAAAGTGCTGTTAGTAAAATATTTGAGCCAGGATATACAACTAAAAAAAGTGGATGGGGTCTTGGATTATCTTTAGTTGAAAGAATAATTGTAAACTTTCACAAAGGCAAAGTAATAATTAAAGAAACAAAATTTGGAAAGGGGACAACCTTCGAAATTTCACTTAATAAGAAATTGAGTTATTAATTTTTTTAGCAATTTTATTCATCTCTTCTTCAGAAAAAGATACTTTAAAATTAAAGTTTNCATCTTTTTCTGATTTTATAGGAATTAGATGAATATGCGTGTGGTTTATCTCCAGTCCAACAACCGATATGGCAACTCTTGAACAATCAATCGCACTTTTAATTCCTAAAGCTACAATTCTAGCAAATTTCATTAGGTCTAAAAACTCTGTTTCAGACATGTCAAAAATATAATCATTTTCTTTTTTGGGAATACACAATGTGTGACCTTTAGTATTCGGACATATATCTAGAAAAGCAAGATGTTTATTATCTTCATGTACTTTAAAACAACTGATTTCTTTATTGACTATTTTCGAAAAAACACTTGGCACTGTTATCTGGTTATTTTAAGTATTTCTAATTCAATTTTNCCACTTGGCACTGGAATGATTGCTTTATCCCCCTTTTTTTTACCTAATAGCCCTTTACCTATTGGAGAATTAACAGAAATTTTGCCTTTTGCTAAATCAGCTTCACTTTCAGCTACTAGAGTAAAAGTCTTTGTTGAATTGTTAGATAGATTTTTAACATCTACTGTTGATAAAATCAAAACTTTTGAGTGGTCAATATCTGACTCATTAACAATCCTAGCATTAGATAATGTTTCCTCTAACTTAGAAATTCTTAGCTCCAAAAGTCCTTGNGCTTCCTTTGCAGCGTCATATTCAGCGTTTTCACTCAAGTCACCCTTATCTCTNGCATCNGCTATTGCTTGTGACGCTTTGGGTCTTTCAATATCTTTTAATTGATTGAGTTCTTCTTTNAGTTTTTTTAACCCTTCTTCNGTNTAGTAAGATACTTTACTCATAATTTAATCGTTAAGAATAAAAAACCNTCCATTACTGGAAGGCTTATTACAAATATATGAAATTGAGTTATATAGTAGCAAATGGATTTAAAAACATAATTAAATTAAGCATCTTTATCACGTGTATTTTTGTTTCTTGTAATAAAAATTCTATTATGAGAAATCCTTTCCTCCCCGAATTAGATTTCGAATTTTCAGTTAATCTAAATCTTCCTCTTTACAACAACCTGAAATTTACTGGGGGAAGCATATTAATAAACGATTTTGGGCATAAAGGAGTTATTCTTTATAATTTAAATAACAATAACTATTTAGCTTGGGAAGCNAGTTGTCCAAACCATAATCCTAATTCTTGTTCAAAAACAAAATTATTGGGTAGTTTAACGGAATGTGAATGCGAAAATTATCAATATAGCCTTGCAACTGGTCAACTACTTAATCCGTCATCAAAAGATACTAATCAGTATCCCATGATAAATTATGGTGTAAGGATTTCAGGTAATAATCTAATTATTTACAATTAGAATCTGGTATTAATACCAATTAGAAAATTTCTCTCAGCCTGTGGATAATAACCCACACCTTCTATTGTTTTAATCTTACCTGGCGAAGAGTAATCATCATCAAAAGTGTAAAAATAACCGTTAGATACATACTTCAAACCAAAAATATTATTGAACAAAATTGTAAATCTGATATCTTTAAAAAATGTGGAATTATGTGGTTGAAATATTAAATTAAGATCAGTAGTTGAATAAGCATTTAATTTTGAATTTTTAGAGTCAATATTCCCCATGTATTGTTCTCCNACGTATTTTGTTAGAACTGAAATTATAGTCTTCTCATTAATTTTGTACTGAAGTGAAGAAGCCGCAATTAAATTAGGTGAAAATGATATATTGGTATTACCTAGTTGTTTTAAAACTCCATCTCTTTTGAAATAAAAGTCTATATTTTTATTCTGACTTAATGATAAATTTGGATTCCAGGATATTTTATCTGAAATATTNAAGCTACTATCAAATTCTACTCCCAATCTATAACTGTCTCCTANATTTTGTCTAATCGGAGATCCTACCTCATCTATTTCACCAGATAACACAAGTTGGTCTTTGTATCTCATGTAATAAACATTCAATGACCAATTAGATTTTCTTAAACCCAATTCGTAATTACTCAATTTTTCAGGAAGTGGATTTCCATTTTCATAGTCTGTTCTGTTTGGCTCTCTGTGNGACTTTGCAAAAGAAAGATATAAATCNGTATTGTNCTTTACTNTATAAGTNATCCCTGCCTTNGGNTTGAAAAAAGNGAAGTTGTCACTNACNTNTATTGGGACAAGTCCGTTCAAAACCCCNTCCACTTTATAATTTATATTTCTNATTTGCAGATCNAGAAAACCTGTGAGTTTNTNAGAAATNTTNCTTGTAAACTTGCTATAAATTGAGAATTCATTTTTTTTACCCTTGTTTCTGTAAAATTCATGATTCGGATTTACCTGGCTTGAAAATCTTGACCATCTTAATTTTCCAAAATGATCTCCATCATAATTACTTGCTAAAAACCCAAAAGCCATTTTTAAATTTTGACTGTTATATTGTAAATTTCCGGTAAGGACATAATAATCATTGTCTAGCCACTTTCTCGTTACGTTATCAGCTCCNGAAATAACTTGNTTTTCAAAAGATATAGTGTTTAACCCTAAATTGGAAAAGGAAGTCATCCCAGAGAAGGCATAATTTTCATCATACCATTTGTCATTAAATTCTTCGTAATAGCCTCTCCCATAAGTATAATTGAGACCCAAAGAGGATGATAACTTATTGTTATAAATTTGATTCCAGTGAAATTGAAAATGATCTTGCTTATAATTATCAACTTGATTATAGTAAAAGTCTTGAAAATTACCATTTTCGTCATAAATTTCTCCGGCGGGATTGTACCGTCTGTTTTTATTAAGTGTTTCAGAGTCAACTCCGTACCATGACTGATAAGTTATTTCATGTCCTCCGAAAAGTAATGCTTTAAATAATGTGTTTTTATTTGAAAAAGAGGTTTGTAAAAAATAGGATTTTAAATCCGAGGATGCTCTTTCTATATATCCATCAGAAACTATCTTAGAAAATCTTCCAGAGATTTGNAAATTGTCATTTATTCNACCTGTTGAAAACCTNACTGTATTTTTTAAAGTTGAAAAACTNCCAAAAGTATTTGAAATTTCTAAAAATTTTTCTTTGGAAATTCCATCNGTAAGAATATTTAANCTTGCACCAAACGCACCGGATCCATTTGTTGAAGTCCCCACTCCCCTCTGTAATTGAATATTTTCAACTGAAGAGCTAAAATCTGGCAAATTAACCCAAAAAGTTCCTTGAGATTCACTATCATTATAGGGAATTCCGTTTATTGTAACATTAACTCTAGTGGCGTCACTACCTCTGACCCTAATTCCAGTGTAACCAATCCCTGCACCTGCATCTGATGTTGTTACCACTGATGGTAAAAAATTCAGTAAAATNGGTAAATCTTGTCCTAGATTTCTNGGTTCCAAGNTGCNTTTATCAATATTTGAAAAACTAAATGGCTGNTCNTTTAAAACTCTTATAGCAGTAACGTTAATTTCCTCAAGAGAAATAAGCTGAAAATTTAGAGAATCTTTTTCTTTTTCCTGAGAATAAAAGCTATAGAATAGTGGGATGATGGAGAATAATATTAAAAGCGTATTTTTCATTTTTAAAAAATTAACTAGGGAAACTATAAACACGCTGTATTCCTTGGCAGCATTATCCGCCCAGGTTCTATGGGTATAATCTCAGCTTTTTAAAGCACCCCCTGATTTGACCTAAAATTAGAAAAATAAATTCTAATTAGTCAAAAATTTTATCTAAAGTTAAAATAGCTCTTTTTAACCTTTCCTCCTTACCACCGCTAACAACAGAATATTGAATTTCATTTACATCTAATTGCCCCTTAAAATAATTAAACATTTCCTCTCTGTTATCTGGCCTGTCTCTTAAATCATCTTTTACCCATGGAACGTCAATATTGGTTAAAAAATAATAATCATATCTAACAGATTTTAAAATATTTTTTATTTCTGGTGANNAATATCCGCTAAAATGTGTTTCAGACCATACTTTGGTTACCAAAACATTTGTGTCACAAAAAAGAAATTTTTTTGATTTTGATATCATTTTATTTTCCATTTTTATTTGTTCTAAAGCAATATTTANCAAATCATCCAAATTGCATTTTGCCTTATNTAAATCCCATTTTTTTTGAAGATATTCTCTGGCATACTCTGGCACCCATTCTGTTTTATAATGATTGGCTAAATCATTAGCAAGAGTAGTTTTACCGGTACTTTCCGGTCCATAAATTACAATTCTTTTACNGTTAGTTTTTTTTTGTTTAACTCTTTTAGCCATGTAAAATGTCCTATAATTGCAATGATAGTAAAAATAAGGTATTGAATTGATGTAAAATAAAGACCTTTGTAAAAATATAGGGGGATAGAAATAATATCTCCTATAATCCATAATATCCAGTGTTCAATTTTTCTCCTAGCCATAAACCACATGGCAGAACAAAAAATAGCAGTTGTTAAAGTATCAATAGATGAAACATAACTTTCCTCCCAATTTGATATGTTATAAATATACTTTATAGTGATTAAGGCGAAGACGAAAATAATTAAACCGAAAATTAGTTCGTTTAAATTCAGTCTTGANATCTTATTTTGAAAAATTCCTTCATCTTTTTTACTCCAAAAAAACCATCCATATATACTCATCAAAAAAAAATAAAAGTTGATAATTAAATCTCCCAAAAGCTGATTTTTAAATAAAATCCAAACATAAATTAATGTTGAAATTATACCNGTAGGATAAACTAAAATTTTATTTTTTTTNGCATACCATACACTTAAAACTCCAAGAACGGCAGCAAAAAACTCAAGCCCTGAGTCAAAGTTAATCTGTTCTAAAAATNGAATCATATGGATTTTCAATCAAACGGAATATATTTACTCCTATCGGATTTAAATATTTTCAGACTAATAATGCCAGCATCTATTTCTTCNAAGCTTTCTTGAATNGATTTTGTTANAAAATACATTAGTGAAGTATATTCCCCATAAATATGAGTACTTAATGGATTTTCACTATACTTGAAACCTGATTTT
Source organism: Flavobacteriaceae bacterium (assembly GCA_002728075.1). Taxonomy (GTDB): domain Bacteria; phylum Bacteroidota; class Bacteroidia; order Flavobacteriales; family Flavobacteriaceae; genus TMED96. The sequence goes on along the minus strand of PBVB01000083.1, from coordinate 2,840 downwards.
CTTATGGAAATGATAAAATTTTTTATTTTATCCTTATANTCTTCTTNNAGTGGTGCAAAAGTAATTTCAACTGAAATTTTCATAAATATGACAATGTTAATTGATGATTTTCAAAATTACTGAAATGTAAATTAATTGGAATTATTTTATCATTCAAATAAACCTCACCTTGACCAAATGTCGANTGAATATCAAACTTTTCTACAACAATATTTTTTTTTAGCGATAATTTATTCTCATAAATACATTTAAATATAGCTTCTTTACTAGTCCACAACTTGGTTATTAATTTAATGTTATCAGATTTCATAAAATGATTTTCTTTGACATTGATAAATTTTGATTTAATATTTAAAATTTTAGGATGAAGAAATTCTATATCGACTCCAATCCTTTGGGTACCAACCGCTAAAACAGCATATTTAGCAGTATGAGAAATAGAATAGCAAATATTTCTATCTAAGGACAAAGATTCATAGAAAGTATTATTTAAATCATTTAATTGAGCCATTTTAATAAGTTTTCTTGAAGCTAAAAATTGTTTTTTATTAGAAATTGGTTTTCTTCTATCCAGCTCCCTTTTTTGGTCTTCAGTTAATAGAAATGATGCTTTTAGTTCAGATAATTTTTCATCTATCTTCCATATCAAAATCCTTATNTTTTTTTTAGGAATAATTTCTTTTAAAAAGGGCATTTGATAATTGAAATAAAGTAATTAGCTTTGCACTAAAATAAAAATTATTATGAACAACAAGATAGAAATGCTCCAATATAAAGTTAAAGATATTGGTCTNGCTGAATGGGGAAGAAANGAAATCAATCTTGCTGAGGCTGAGATGCCCGGATTGATGCAATTAAGAGAAGAATATTCTAATTTAAAACCTTTAAAAGGAGCAAGGATAGCCGGGTGTTTACATATGACAATCCAAACCGCAGTTTTGATTGAAACACTTGTAGACCTTGGAGCCGATGTAACTTGGAGTTCATGCAATATTTTTTCAACCCAAGACCATGCAGCAGCTGCAATAGCAGCAGCTGGAATTCCAGTTTATGCATGGAAAGGTATGAACGAAGAAGAGTTTGAATGGTGTATAGAGCAGACATTGTTTTTTGGCAACGAAAAGAAACCTCTTAATATGATCTTAGATGACGGAGGGGATTTGACAAACATGGTGCTTGACAAATATCCAGAGCTGGTGAGAAATATTAAAGGACTTTCAGAAGAAACAACAACTGGTGTTTTGAGATTGTACGAGAGAATGAAAAAAGGCACACTTCCATTACCTGCTATTAACGTAAATGATTCAGTTACCAAATCAAAATTTGATAATAAATATGGATGTAAGGAAAGTGCTGTTGACGCTGTAAGAAGATCTACAGATATAATGCTTGCTGGTAAAAGAGTTTTGGTTGCTGGATATGGTGACGTTGGAAAAGGAACAGTAGCATCTTTTTCTGGAGCTGGTGCGATAGTAACAGTATCTGAAATAGACCCAATTTGTGCTCTTCAGGCTGCTATGGATGGATATGAAGTTAAAAAAATTGATTCTGTAATTCAAAAAATGGATATTGTAGTTACTGCAACTGGTAACAAGGATATAATTACAGGGGAGCACTTCAAAAAAATGAAGGATAAAACAATTGTATGTAATATCGGCCATTTCGATAATGAAATTGATATTTCATGGCTTGAAGAGAACTTTTCTCATCAAAAAACTGAAATTAAACCTCAAGTTGATCTTTACAAAATTGACAATGGTAAAGAAATCATTGTTTTAGCCGAGGGTAGACTAGTTAATTTAGGTTGTGCTACAGGGCACCCTAGTTTTGTAATGAGCAACTCGTTCGCTAACCAAGTATTGGCTCAAATAGAGCTTTGGAAAAATCATGCGAATTATGAGAATGACGTTTATACATTACCTAAACACCTTGATGAGAAGGTTGCTAAACTTCACCTTAAACATCTTGGAGTTGAATTAGAGGATTTATCCGATGACCAAGCGAAATACATAGGAGTTAAAAAATCTGGCCCTTACAAGCCTGATTACTACAGGTATTAAAAAATTAGATGTTTTGTTTTTAAGTCTCAATCGAAACGTAAGACTTGTTATTTTTCTTTTTAGTAAATTTTACTAATCCATCAACTTTGGCATGTAATGTGTGATCTTTACCGATGTATACATTTGTTCCAGGATTGTGAACTGTCCCCCTCTGCCTTACAATTATATTACCAGCTTTAGCAAATTGACCACCAAAAATTTTCACTCCTAATCTTTTAGATTCTGATTCTCTTCCATTTTTAGAACTTCCTACGCCCTTTTTGTGTGCCATAATATTTAATTTAAAGAATTAATAGACTTAATTAAATCATTTTTTTTCATAGATGAATAACCAGTGATTTTTTTACTTTTAGCAATATCTTTTAGTTCACTTAAAGTTTTTGATTTAAGATCAGCTTTCTCTTTATCTACATTTAATTCCTTAGAATTGTTTTTTGTAGAAACCACCTTTTTATCCTTTCCTTTATTGGAAGAATTTTTGTTTTTAGATATAGACTCAATTAAAATTTCAGACAAATGTTGCTTATGTCCATTTTTTACCCTGTAACCTTTTCTTCTTTTCTTTTTAAAAACAATAACTTTATCTCCCTTAATATGCTTGATTATCTTTGCTTCTACGAAACATCCTTCTACTTTGGGAGTTCCTAAACTAAATTCTTTACCGTTATCAATCAAAAGAACGTTGTCAAAAGAGATTTTAGAACCTTCTTTTTCGTTTAGTTTATTTACTAACAATTTTTGATTCTTTTCAACCTTGAATTGTTGTCCTAAAATTTCTAC
>PBVB01000082.1 GCA_002728075.1 Flavobacteriaceae bacterium | reverse complement strand
TTCAAAGATTCTCTTGCATCCGGAAACCATATCCAAAATAGCTCTACTAAGTCTTGTTCTGCCTCAGGTTTGTCCAATGTATATACATCAGGAGCTACAGGAGATAAACCAAGTAACCTATATTTTAATTCTCCTTGCCTTTTGTTGAAGTACCAAGTTCCTTTTATTCTGTACTGTCTGATTTCTCTTGCAGTTATATTTCTTCTGTTGACGTATTGTGGATCGAGAGGTTCACCGGCATTTAATTGCTCAAAACCCGCGTCTAAAGTGTCAATAGATGCAAGTTTGTCTAAAATTTCTCTGTAGGTCAATTTAATTTGAAAATAGTCATCGTCATAAACTTCTTTTATATTACCGTTTCTAAGGTTATTTTTCAAAATATGAAACAAAGATCTCCTGTCAGGTCCAAGATTTAATGTGTCAGTAGGATAATAGTAAGGGAAATTTATTCTTTCATCTAAGTCAATTAATTCCCAAACGGTTTTAGACCACAGTACATCTCTATCATCAATAAACCCGTATGGCAAAGGATCTTCATCATTTGATTCGATTTGCTTCTCGTTGAGTTGACCAACGTCTTGAGGAACTCTTGCGTTAAGTAAATTTGCCTGAGGATACAAGCTATAACAACAAAAAACAAAAAATAGAAAGTAGATATAAATTTTCATTTATAAATTTAATTAACTAATTCACAAATTACGGGTGATACCTTTTTAAATCTGTAGCTCGGGTTAGATGGATTTTGAACCTTGATATCAAATATTTGAACGTTTGACCCAACTTTAGCTCTTCTTAAAGCCGTTTTGGCTTTGTTGTCTAATTTATTTCCATTAACAGAGATTGTAGCTTGTCCAGGAACTTTGAATTTAAAACTTACTGTTCTAAGCTTTATATCAAAGTCGAAGTCATCGAGAATTGCTCCAATTGTAGCTATTGATAAATTATTTTTAGGAATTTTAATATCACCTGATTGACCTCTAACAGTACCTGTTGGTCGAGGTATATCTTTAATTCTAAATTTTGTGTTGGTATTGATTCTTTGCCCATCTGGAAGTGTTGCACCGGCTCTAATACTCACCTCTCTTCCTTTTCCAGGAATCATCACGTACTTGCTGCCTCGAACCCTTTTAAGCCCAGGTGCAGATGCTCTAATTTTATTATCCGCAATACCAGGTATAGAAATAGTCATTGGATTCTCAACCCCTCTATAAACTACATTCATTTTATCTGCTGAAATAACAGCTGAATTAGGCTTGGCAATAACAGCAAATGATTGGTCAACAGGAATTTTTGACTCTTCGCCCTCATTTAGAAAAATTAGATTACCCTCAATTTTTCTATCACCAGGTCTTCCTGAACTAATATTTAACTTAACACCTCCTGGTATTTTTTCATATTCATCTTCATTTAACTTTCTCCCATCTAGGGTAAGTTCAACAGCATTTGGATTTTGAGCTCCACCTTTTCTTCCTAGAACTACGCTCCCATCAAAAGTTTCTCCCTGATAATAAGCGCCTTTATCTGCTTTCAATAAAGTAATATAATTTGAAGTATTAACCTTACTTTCGATTTCAAGCTCTTTACCCAGTAAAGCATTCAAAACATCACTTTCCGTTAGTCTTATATCATTTTGCATCATTGTTAGCTTAGCTAATGATGAAATTAATGGGAATCCCTCATAATTTGCCTGAAGCCATGATTGTTTTGTACCGTCTCTTGTTTCAACCATGTCTTCTAAGTCTCCAGTATTGAATCTTTCCTCAACAAGCTCAGTATATCTTGGGAATTTGGATGCGAACACTTGTATTACGTGAGCTTTGTAGGATCTAATCATTTCTAAAAATTTAGCTCCTTCTTCTGATATACCATTTGCATCAAAGAAAATCAAATCTAACTCTTCACCTTTATCCATTCTAGAATATTCAACAAGATCAGGGTCATCTACTCTTTGCTTTTCAGTTATTCTATCTTTGATTGCTTGAATTTTATTGTAAAATTCATCTGCTTCTTTTTTAATTTCAACTGCAATCCTATTGTTATCTATCCACTTGCCTTCTTTCTCCTTAGCATTTACCTCAATCTTATTGTAATAAATATCATTACTTTGATCTACTCTGTCATTTGCACTAGCTATCTTTTTAAACATTTGACCGAACCCATCGAGGACCTCTTTACTTACATTCAGAGCCAGCATAGTAATAAACACTAAATACATCAGAGCAATAAGCTTCTGACGTGGGGTCTCTTTTGCTCCTGCCATAATTTCTTAGTTTTTATTCATTGCAGAGAGCATTCCCTTGTAAACCTGGTTAAGAGAGGCTAGATTCTCAGATAAAGATTGCATTTGACTTCTTAGTAACTCTGCATTTTCGGCAACTTGCTCATTATAATTGTTATGTTGTCCTGCATTTTTAACTTGCGAAGCATATAATTGATTTAAAGACTGTAACTGTCCAGCAGCTTTGTTTAATTCTTCAGCGTAATTTTGAGAAGATGCTGCAGCATCAGAAGCAGGTGATAAAGCGCTTGCTGTATTTTCAAGGTTTTTAATACTTTTGGTAAGACCACTAACTAAACCAACATCTAGTTTGGCCTCCCTTAACATTGTATCTATTTTAGAACTAAGTCCTTCATCTTTTGACCCGGAACCTGAACTTCCGCCAGAATGTTTACTTACATATTCGTCTTGTTCTTCTTTTACATCATCCAACATGATTCCACCTACGAAGAAGATTATAGCTTCAGTACCCAGCCCCAAACCTAAAACGACTCCTCCTGTAATCGGACCTATTTCTAGGTGGAGAATTTTAAATAATGCTCCTAAAATAACAACAGCTCCCCCGATCTGGAAAAGCATATGCATGATAATTTTTCTTCTTAATCTTCCTTTTAATTGTTTTGCATCCATTTTGTTTAATTTAAGTATTCTTTAAAGATAAAATTTTTATTTTATTTTTATTTTTTCCGACCCCAAATAATCTTGAACGGTTCTGAATCCAATATAACTTCTCGCCGTGTCCTGATATTCATAATCCCTTGAACTAACTCTCAAAAAGTAAGCTACATCCTTCCATGATCCACCTCTAACAACTTTTCTTTTTTCATCGTTTAATGACATATTTGGATTTAAAGATGATACATATTCGTAGGCTCCAGGGTCATATGACGATTCAGTCCATTCAGCAACGTTACCGGCCATATTATATAAGTTATAGTCATTTGGCAAAAATGATTTAGCTTCAACTGCGTATACAGCTTGGTCCGAAGCATAATCACCCCTCAAGGGCTTAAAGTTTGCCAAGAAACATCCTCTATCATTTAGTAAATATGGTGATCCCCATGGATAGGTACCTGAAGGTATTCCACCTCTCGCTGCATACTCCCACTCTGCCTCTGTAGGTAATCTGAAATTATTTACAAGAGGTTTGTTTTTTTCTTTTTGATATGAATTTTTATAATGAGTTCTCCAGTTACAAAATGCTACGGCTTGTTTCCAAGAAATCCCAACAACCGGATAATCTTGGTATGCAGGGTGCGAAAAATAATCGTTATGCATGGGCTCATTGTATGAATAGTTGAAATCCTTAATCCACACTGTTGTATCTGGATATATTTCAATTTCCTCTTTCTTTATAAACGGAAATCTATCTCTAGATTCAGGGTTTTTAGCTCTTTCTAAAGAAGCAGCCTCTGCATCAAACCATGAGTATTTATAAATTAGTTTATTGACATCAATCTTCATTTCACCATTATACCAAACCTCAGGTGGAAGATAAAGACTATCCATTACTTCTACGTATGCTTCATCAGTATAACTGTTTGGATCCCATTCTAGAGTTTGGTCCCAGTTCAGTGGTCTACCGGCATATGGATCATCTGATAAATCATAATAATTTTCTCTCATGTATTTTTGAAAAGGAGATTGATCAGCTGTATCAGCGTCCTTAAACGCATACTCTCCTATCCCTTCAGTAGATGTTTCCTCTCCTTGATTTATTTCATCAGACTTCCTAGCTAACATTGATAAAGCAATGGAGTCTCTAACCCAATGTACAAATTGTCTATATTCACTATTTGTGATTTCAGTTTCATCCATATAAAATGATCGGACAGTAACAGTTTTTGGATTTGCATTTTTAAGTTGAGCAATATCATCATCTTGTTTTCCCATTATAAATGCCCCTCCCTCAACTAAAGTCATACCATACGGCTTTTCAGGGAACCATTTTTTTTGTTTAACGCCAATTAACTCACCCCTCTTGTTACCGCAACTTACGCACAAAAGGAATGAAAAAATAAAGAAGAAAATTCTTTCCATGTTGTTAACTAACGTTTAGATTTTAATATTATTTTGTAATGACTACACATATTATATTTACAAAGATAAGATTCAATTATAAAATATCAACTTCGTTTTGTTGCTTTCCACCATCTGTCTGATAAAATATCATTGCAAGCATCTAAATAATCTTTATGAGTGCATGATAATAACGTGGATGATTTAGTTTTATTATCTATATAATTATTATTATCCATTTCCATCCACCACCTTCCACTTTTAATGCTCTTGTAAAATACTATTTCTCTATCTGACATGGAAACATTGTATTTTTTAAAACCATGACTTATTGAAATAGGAAATTCATCAAACCTACAGTGGAAACCCTCTACAAAATACCACAATACTTCTGATAAAACCTTTAAAAAGAAGGAATTATTAGGTAAATCAAAAAAACCNACAANAGACAATCTATCACTTATCCCTGCATAACGGGACATTGTNCATATTGCTTTAGAATCAAGACCNTTNGGCATACCTTCCANAAAAGTNCCATCTGTNANTGAATTTAATACTTTCATATCAAAACTAACAATATCTGCTTCTCTGAACACGGGTTCAGTTATCTTTAAATCATTTAACACCTCACCTAATCTAAAAGAATCAAAAAAAAGTTTATCCATTAAATCTAATTCTTCTTGAGCAATCAAATATGTTTGGTAACCTAAGTTGGTATAATTGTTTAGTTTACTTGGGTTTTTAGTGATTATATCATTCATATATGACCTACTTGATATAAGATTTTCTCCTTGNGTAAAATCAAAACGGTTATCCACAGACACCATATTTATTGAATTATCATTTTTTGAAAATGATTCATATAATGGTATTGTCAAATCTTGACTTCCACCAATAATTACAGGGATTATACCAGTTTGCTTTAACTCGATACATATCTCTCTCAAAGCAAAATAAGTATCTTCTACAGTCTTACCAGATGCTAGATCACCAAGGTCAGCTATTTTAAAGTTCCAATTTCCAGGATAAAGTTTATAAAATTTCTTGCGAAATTCATTACTATTAAATTTAGATATTTGGTAATGACTATTTCTAGTTTCATTAACAAAAATCAAGCAGATTTTAATGTTAGACATATTAGGTAAACCAGACTTCTTGGTAAATATTAGCATATTTTTACCTAACACGTGTTCTGGAAGTCCTTCAATAGATTCCAAAACTTCGGTTGAGACAGGTTCTAAATATTCCAAACTCATTACTTTATTTTTTTCTTCGATTTACTTGATTTATTTTCACCAATAATCTTTTTGATTTCATCTAGTGAAAGTTTAGTAGGTTCAGAATCTTTGGATAACTCTACAAATCCTTTTTCATGAANAATTTTAAAGCGTCCCCACCTGGCTTTTTCAATNTTNATATTTTCANCTTCCCAAAATTTNATCACCTTTTCTTTTTCCTTTTTTAACTTATCGTCNATTAAAAACTCAANATCGCNTTNAGATANATTTTCAAAATCAAATTTATTGTTNACATTAATAAAAAAATTGTTCCATTTAATAAATGGNCCAAATCNTCCCTTTCCTTTTGTTACTGGAAAANNTTTGTATTCGTGNATTGGCATGTTNGCTTTTTCTTTCTCNTTNATTAAATCAATTGCCATTTCAATATCNATTTCAAANGGTGAAATATTTTTTGGAATTGAAACAAAAGAGTTAGCATATTTAATGTATGGACCGAATCTTCCATTGTTAGCAGTAATTTCATTGCCATTAAAATCTCCAACTTTTCTTGGTAACTTAAAAAGCATAAGGGCCTCATCTATGGAAATCTTTTCAAGGTTTTGATTTGGCTGAAGGCTAGCAAATACAGGTTTTTCTTGATCATCTACTTCCCCAATTTGAGCGATTGGACCAAATTTGCCTAATCTCACCTTTACAATTCTTCCAGTTTTAGGATCTTTTCCTAAAATTCTTTCTCCTGATTCTCTACTAGCATTTTCTTTGACATCCTCNACAACAGGTTGGAATTTAGAGTAAAATTTTTCAATCATTTTTGTCCAATCCTCGTTTCCATCCGCAATTTTATCAAAATTCTTTTCNACAAGAGCAGTAAAATTATAACTCAAAATTTCTTCGAAATTGTTAACTAGAAAATCATTGACAATAATCCCTATGTCAGATGGAATTAGTTTCCCTTTCTCAGAGGATGTTCTTTCAATTGAAACTGAAGAACTAATTTTATCTTGTTGAAAGTTGATTTTTTTATAATTTCTTTCAATTCCCTCATTCTCGCCCTTCAAAATATATCCTCTTGCTTGAACAGTAGATATAGTTGGAGCGTATGTTGAAGGTCTACCAATTCCTAATTCCTCTAATTTTCTAACCAGTGATGCTTCTGTATATCTAGATGGGGGCCTAGTAAATCGTTGAATTGATTCAATAAAATTTAATTTTAGTCTGTCGCCTATTTTCACGTTGGGCAAAATTCCTTGAAATTTTTCTTCTTCTTCATCTAAACCCTCAAGATAAANCTTTAAAAATCCATCAAAAATTAATATTTCTCCTCTCGTAATAAATAGATTTTCATATTTGTTTGATCCAACTTTTAATGTAGTTCTTTCGAGTTTAGCTTGACTCATTTGTGATGAAATTGTTCTCTTCCAAATTAGTTCATACAACCTTTTTTGATCATAGTCGGCGGTTATATTTTTAATCTTCAAATCAGTTGGCCTTATTGCCTCATGAGCCTCTTGTGCGTTTGTACTTTTGTTTTTATAATCTTTTCCGTTGTAATACTCATCACCAAATCGTTTTAAAATTTCAGCTTTTGCCTGAGATTTGGCTTCGTTTGAAAGGTTAACACTATCTGTTCGCATATAAGTAATCAGTCCAGATTCATAAAGCCTTTGTGCTAATGTCATTGTTTTACTCACAGAAAAAGAAAGTTTTCTCGAAGCCTCTTGTTGCAAAGTAGAAGTTGTAAATGGAGCGGCAGGACTTTTTACAGCTGGTTTTGTGGTTCTTGAAACAACACTAAATTCAGATTTTATGTTTTTTTGNAAAAATTTTTCAACTTCATCATAAATTTTAAATTCAGTTTCAAGACTTGATTTAAAGATCTTTCCATCTGTAGTTGAAAACTCCGCGTTTGTTTTGTAATAATCTGATNTTGAAAAAGAATTTATCTCTCTTTCACGCTCAACTATAAGTCTAACAGAGACTGATTGTACCCTTCCAGCAGACAAACCACCTTTGATTTTTTTCCATAAAACTGGAGAAAGTTGATATCCTACCAATCTATCTAGAACTCTTCTAGCCTGCTGAGCGTTAACTAAATCATAATTTATTTTTCTTGGATTCTGTATTGCATCCAAAATTGCTTTCTTTGTGATTTCGTGAAAAACAATTCTTTTGGTTTTTTTATCATCAAGTTTTAATGCTTTGGATAAGTGCCAAGCAATTGCTTCACCCTCTCTATCCTCATCACTTGCTAGCCATACGAATTCAGCTTTTTTAGAAAGAGTTGTTAAATTTGCAACAACTTTTTTCTTATCACTAGAAACGATGTACTTAGGTTGAAACCCTTTTTCAATATTTACGCCTAATTCCTTTGAGGGTAAATCTACTACATGTCCATAACAAGATGTTACTTTAAAGTTAGACCCTAAAAATTTTTCAATAGTTTTTGCTTTCGCCGGCGATTCAACAATAACTAAATTTTTAGACATTTTTACTAATTTGAGAAAACAAAAGTATATTAATTTTTTTTGTTTTAAATCTTATAAAAAAAATTAGGTTATAAATCAGGCATGATAATCAATGTATTTATTATTCATTTCCCAAAGCTAAACTGACATTTTGTCTGTTATTTATTATATTTGTATTTAATAATATTAGTTAGTTATGACAATGAAATCTTTTTGAAGTTATTTTAGAGATTTTATTGACATGTTTATATGATACGATACTTTTTGTTCTAATTAGAATAAGATTTATCGTCAAAGATAGTGGTAGATTAAAAATCTAAAATTATCAAAAAATGAATTTTTAAAATTTATTAAATATTATAGTGAACTCAACTGCAACAGAAACCAGAATCGATAAGATTGTTACCAAAAAAAGTAACAAAAAGAAAGTTTTTATTGAAACATATGGTTGTCAGATGAATTTTGCAGATAGCGAGGTTGTTTTGTCTATTTTAAAAAATAATCAATACGAAAAGTCTGAAAATGCCATTGAATCCGATTTAATATTAATTAATACTTGTTCGATAAGAGAAAAGGCAGAGAAAAATATTAGAAAAAAATTAAGTGCTTATAAAAAATTAAAAAAGAATAATAAGATTAAGATTGGGGTATTAGGATGTATGGCCGAAAGACTCAAAAAAAAGTTTTTGGAAGAAGAAAAAATTGTAGATCTTGTAGTTGGTCCAGACTCATACAGAGACATTCCTAATTTGCTAGATAAGGTTGACAATAACGAAAGAGCAATAAATGTAAAATTATCAAAATTCGAAACTTATGAAAAAATTATTCCCGAAAGAATCAATTCGAACAAGGTTTCCGCATTCGTATCTATAACTAGAGGTTGTGATAATATGTGCACTTTTTGTGTGGTACCCTTTACCAGAGGAAGGGAAAGAAGTAGGGATCCAAAAAGTATTTTAAATGAAATCCATTTATTAGAAAAAAAAGGGTTTAAAGAAGTTACTCTTTTGGGACAAAATGTTGATAGTTATCTATGGTATGGTGGAGGATTAAAAAAGGATTATTTGAAAGCATCACCACTACAAAAAAAAACATCTTTGAGATTTAATAATTTACTTGAGATAATAGCTAAAGAAAAACCAAAAATGAGAATTCGATTCTCTACTTCAAACCCGCAAGACATGTCAGATGAGGTGATCGAAGTAATATCCAAATACCGAAATATATGTAAACACATTCATCTTCCCTTTCAGTCTGGTAGCAACAAAATTTTGAAAAAAATGAATAGACTACACACAAGAGAAGAGTACTTACGTCTAATAACTAAAATTAAAAATAAAATNCCTANTTGTAGTATTTCTCATGATATAATAACAGGATTCCCTTCAGAAAATAATGAAGACCATTTAGATACTTTAAATTTGATGGAATCAGTTAAATATGACTATGGATATATGTTCAAATACTCTGAAAGACCTGGGACATTAGCTCAAAAAAAATTTATTGATAATGTACCAATGGAAATAAAAAACATTCGACTAAATGAGATAATTTTAAAACAAAAAAATCATAGTTACTTTCGAAATCAACAGTATTTAAATACAATAGTGTGCGTTTTAATCGAAAAAGAATCTAAAAAATCTGATGAATTTTGGAGTGGAAGAACTACCCAAAATACTGTTGTTGTTTTTCCTAAAAAAAACTTTTCTCTCGGGGATTTTGTTGATGTAAGAATTGAAAATTGTACCAGTGCTACACTTATTGGTGATGGATTAAGAATTTCTAAAGATATATAAATGNANGATTTACAAAACGTTAAANNAAGATTTGGAATTATTGGGATGAGTGAGGGTGTCAATAGGTCAATTGAAAAATCTTTGAGAGTAGCACCTACAGATATATCAGTTCTTGTCACTGGTGAAAGTGGCGTAGGAAAAGAGAACATTCCTAAAATTATTCATCAGTTTTCTCACAGAAAGCACTCAAAATATATAGCTGTAAATTGTGGAGCCATACCTGAAGGAACAATAGATAGTGAATTGTTTGGTCACGAGAAAGGGGCATTTACAGGAGCAACTTCTACAAGAAAAGGCTATTTTGAGGTCGCGGATGGCGGAACTATTTTCTTAGATGAGGTCGGAGAATTACCGATGGCTACGCAAGTGAGATTATTAAGGGTCTTAGAGACTGGTGAGTTTATAAAAGTTGGATCTTCAATAGTTCAAAAAACAAACGTAAGAATAGTTGCAGCAACCAACATGGATATGAATGAAGCAATTCAAAAAGAAAAATTTAGAGAAGATCTCTTTTATAGATTAAGTACCGTTGAGATCAACATCCCTCCCCTAAGAAAAAGAAAACAGGATATACCCCTTCTCTTTAGAAAGTTTGCATCTGATTTTGCAGAAAAATATCGTATGCCTGCTCTTAAATTATCTGAAGATGCTATAAAAGTATTAGTTGAATACGACTGGCGAGGAAATATTAGACAATTGAGAAACATAGCCGAGCAAATGTCTGTTTTGGAAAAAGACAGAATGCTTTCTTTAGACAAATTAAGAAATTATCTTCCCGACAGTGGGAGCAACCTTCCTGCAATTATAAAAAATAAAAAAACAGAAAGCGATTTTTCATCAGAAAGAGAAATTCTATACAAAGTTTTATTTGATATGAAGAATGACTTGAATGAATTGAAAAAAATTACAACAAAACTCATTGACAAAAACATCAGTGAAGAAGAAAAGGAAGGACTTATTCAAAAAATTTACAACAATAGTCCTGAGGTAGTTAAAAATAGCAATGAGTTGAGTCTTTATAAAGAAGCCTCTGAAAAAGATAATATGAATAAGAAAGATTCAAATAATTTTGAATATGCAGAAACAATTGAGGAAGTAGAAACGCTATCGCTTCTAGACAAGGAAATAGAACTAATAAAAAAAGCTCTTGAAAGAAGCAAAGGAAAAAGAAAATTGGCTGCTGATGAGCTTGGCATTTCAGAAAGAACACTTTATAGAAAAATAAAACAGTATGACCTTCAAAATCAAGATGACTAATTTTTCAAAATTATTTACTTTAATTTTATTGTCAACGTTTATTGTTAAGTGTGGAGTTTACTCATTTACTGGGGCCTCAATACCCGAAGGAACTGAAACCTTTCAAGTCAATTATTTTGACAATATCGCTGGGAATAGACCTGGATCAACTATAGAGCCAGGTTTGGATCAAGAGTTTACAATTGCTTTGCAAGATCTAATTTTAAATCAAACCAATTTAAATTTGGTGACTAGCAACGCTGATTTAGTATATGAAGGAGAAATAGTTCAATATAGTATTACTCCAACTACCTCGACAGCAAATAATACTGCTGCTCAAAACAGACTTACCATGAGGGTGAATGTTAGATACACAAATAAGTTAAAAGAGGAAGATTCATTTGAAAAGGGATTTTCTTTCTTTTATGATTTTGATGCTAATCAACAACTTTATGATATAAAAACAGCAGCAAACAAGGATTTATTTGAAAGAATAACATTAGACATTTTTAACGCCTCTCTTGCAAAATGGTAACAAAAAGCTCAAAAAATTTCATCAATTTAATTTCTAATTTTGATCCTAAAAATATAAATCAAAAAAAAGAACTTGAAAGTATAATCTTTGAATATCCATATTTTCAATTAGCCCATGCAGTTTACTTAAAGTCTCTAAAAATTCAGGATCAGTTTAATTTTGATTTAATATTAAAGAAGACTGCTATTCTTTCTTCAAAGAGAAAAATGATTTTCAATTGGATTAATGACACTGAAAATAATTTATTTAAAATTGAAAAAAGAACAAAAAAAATTAAAATTAAAGACACTCAACCTATTGGTAATCAAATTGAAGGAACATCTAACTTTAATAAATACAAAGAAGAGGAACAAATAATGTTATTTGTTGATTGGGTCATGTCATATTCAAATACTAAAAAAGAAAATGAAAATAGGCCTTTGGAATCCAAAATTGAAATAATCGATTCATTTCTAGAAAAAAACCCAAAAATTCCAAAAAGTAAAGAAAAAGGCAATACGGATGATTTTTTGAACTTGGCTTCAGACAACAAATTCAATAAATCTGAGTTAATGACAGAAACTCTCGCTAAAATTTATGTCAAACAACAAAAATTTAAAGAAGCATTGTATGCATACAGGATATTAAGTTTGAAATATCCGGAAAAAAGTAGTTTATTTGCAAACCAAATAAAAAAATTACAAAAGAAACAAAATAAAAAAACATGAGTATTTTTTCAATTTTTGTTCTTTTGATCTTGTTTGTTTGCTTTTTACTAGTTTTAGTAATAATGGTTCAAAACCCAAAAGGTGGTGGTCTATCGTCTTCGTTTGGTGGTGGTGGACAACAAATGGGAGGTGTTCAAAAGACAACTGACTTCTTAGACCGTAGTACTTGGATTTTAGCAACATTACTGCTTTTATTGATTTTACTATCTAATTTTGGGTTAGAAACAAATACGTCTAATGAACCCTCTGATTCTAAGTTAATTGATGATTCCGAAATTGAAATTATTCCTGAAACCCTACCAGAAGAGGTTTTTGAACAGGATGATAATTCAAATTCTGAAAATTAAATGTCAGCTTGTCATGATAAATAATGAAATTTCAATTAAAAACTGACAAACACAGGATTGGCATAATTTGTGANAAATAATTAATAACTACAAAATAAAATATGAGTAAATTAAATATTAAACCACTGGCTGATAGGGTTCTGGTGGAGCCTGCAGCCGCTGAAACTAAGACATCATCAGGAATAATAATTCCTGACACTGCAAAAGAAAAACCCCAAAAAGGGAATATTGTTGCTGTGGGACCTGGAACTAAAGATAATCCTATTACGGTTAAAGTAGGGGATGTTGTTCTATATGGAAAATATTCAGGAACTGAATTAAACCATGATGGAAAAGATTATTTAATTATGAAAGAAAACGACATATTAGCAATTATATAAATTTAAAATTATGGCAAAGAAAATAGAATTTGATCTTAATGCNCGAGATGGTATTAAAAGAGGCGTTGATGCTCTGGCCAATGCAGTAAAAGTAACATTAGGCCCAAAAGGGAGAAACGTAATCATAGGTAAATCTTTTGGTGCACCTCAAGTAACTAAAGATGGTGTTACTGTTGCTAAAGAAATCGAACTTGAAGATGCACTTGAAAATATGGGNGCTCAAATGGTAAAAGAGGTTGCTTCAAAAACAAACGATCTAGCAGGTGACGGAACTACCACAGCAACAATTTTAGCACAAGACATTGTTAAAGAAGGATTGAAAAATGTAGCTGCGGGAGCTAATCCACTAGACTTAAAGCGTGGTATTAGTAAAGCAGTTGATTCAATAGTTGGGGAATTAAGATCGCAATCTGTAGAGGTTGGTGATTCCTCAGAAAAAATNAAACAAGTTGCGAGTATATCAGCTAATAACGACGAAACNATAGGTAGNCTCATAACAGAAGCTTTTGAAAAAGTTGGAAAAGAAGGTGTTATAACTGTTGAAGAGGCAAAAGGTACAGATACTTATGTAGAAGTTGTTGAAGGCATGCAGTTTGATAGAGGNTATTTATCGCCCTATTTTGTTACTGATTCAGAAAAAATGGAAGCAGATCTCGAGAATCCTTACATTCTTCTTTATGANAAGAAGATTTCTGCNATGAAAGATTTACTCCCAATTTTAGAACCAGTNGCTCAATCAAGCAAACCCTTGTTAATAATNGCTGAAGATGTTGATGGTGAAGCATTAGCAACTCTTGTTGTTAACAAACTGAGAGGATCTCTTAAGATTGCNGCAGTAAAAGCTCCTGGTTTTGGNGATAGAAGAAAAGCTATGCTTGAAGATATTGCTGTTCTAACTGGNGGTACCGTGATTTCTGAAGANAGAGGTTTTACCCTTGAAAACACNACTATTGAAATGCTTGGTACTACAGAAAAAGTTACTATTGATAAAGATAACACTACAATCGTGAATGGTTCTGGAGACACAAAAGCTATAACTGCTAGAGTAAATCAAATAAAATCTCAAATAGAAAACACTACTTCTGATTATGATAAAGAAAAACTTCAAGAAAGATTAGCTAAATTATCTGGTGGAGTAGCTGTTTTATATGTTGGTGCACCTTCAGAGGTTGAAATGAAGGAAAAGAAAGACCGGGTAGATGACGCTCTACATGCAACAAGAGCCGCAGTTGAAGAAGGAATAGTTGCTGGAGGAGGTATTGCTCTTTTAAATGCTAAAAAAGTACTTGGAAAAATNAAANGTGTTAACGCTGACGAAGCGACCGGAGTACAAATAGTAAATAACGCGGTTGAATCACCATTAAGGACAATAGTTTCTAATTCCGGAGGAGAAGGATCTGTTGTTGTAGCTAAAGTGGAGGAAAGTGCTAAAAATTTTGGTTATGATGCTAAAGAAGGGAAATACGTTGATATGCTTAANGAAGGTATCATTGACCCTACTAAAGTTACAAGGATAGCTCTTGAAAACGCTGCTTCTGTGGCTGGAATGATTCTTACTACAGAATGCGCTTTAGTTGACATCAAAGAGGATGCCCCTGCACCTGCAGGTGGAATGCCTCCAATGGGTGGAGGGATGCCTGGAATGATGTAAGATTATTACTTAGATTTTTAAAAAAAGGTAAACTACTGTTTACCTTTTTTTATTTCATTTCTATTATACAAACAACACATTGGAAGATTGTCATAAACCTCATCGGGTGCTTCTTCCTTTGAAGTATCGTGACCAATCTCTGCGATTGATTTGTGAATTTTATTTATATCTATTTTAGTTTTATCATACAAAACTGTGAGTAAATGATTATTTATATCCCACTCAGCATTTTTTACTCCTTTTTGTTTAAATGCAGTTTTCTCAATTCGTGCTTTACACATCTTACATACTCCGTTAACTTCAAAGGATTCTTCTACGATATCTTTTTTTTGAGAAAAAGCCATGGATGATATAAATACTAAAAAAATAATTTTTTTCATTTTGTTAATTTAAATTAAACCTTATTCCACTGTAGAGAAATCTTCCAAAAACCGGTGCATAAACTAAACTTGCATCAAAATTTCTTCCAAAAGGGTTATCAGCAGCAATAATTGGATTTTTTTGTCTCACATTTAACAGATTTTCTCCTCCCAAATATAATTCAAATTTAGGCGAAAACACTTTTGCTGTTTGAAAATTTATTNTGTTGTAGGATGACGCNACAAAACCATTTAAATCTAACAGATTTGCTGGAACTCTTTGTTTTCCAACAATATTGTAAGTGAAATCATTCCTCCACCCTTTTCCATTTGTACTAACAGTGTTATATTCAATGTTAAAGAAGAATCTTGAGTAGGGTCTTAATGGTTTTCTTTTAAACCCGTCCCTGTAGGACACTTTAACATTTTCATTCTTATATGCAATTCTTGTTGAAATATTGTTTGAAGCCTTATAATTCAATTCGATTTGAAAACTTTTTGAAAAGCTTTTACCTGACAAATTGTAAAATTGAATGTATTGTAGCTTTTCAAAGTCTGCTACAACTTGATTTAAAAAAGTTGTATTATAAAAATCCAAAATAATATCAGCACTTCTATTGAATAAGTTGAAATTACGAGTAATGCTTAGACCATAATTCCAAGCTATCTCGGGTTTTAAACCATAGATAGAACCGTTNGAGGGGAAAATTTGAATTGTTCTATTCGATGCAAAAATATTTTGGTTTTCAGCAAATATGTTACCTACTTTTCTGCCTTGGCCAACAGAAATTCTAAAAATTGTAGGTGTTTCATTTTTTTGGTATCTAAGATGAAGACGTGGAGATAAAAATGTACCAATGTTATTATGATTATCTAATCTTAATCCTACAACCAAATTAAGGTTTTCAAGATTATCATAAGTGTACTCGAAAAACATTCCAAAAACATCATCCGTTCTGTTATACAAATCCGTATCAATATTTTCAGAATAAATATCTCTTGAAAAATTTAATCCAGTTTTAAATTTGTGCTTTGTGTTAGTGATAATTGAGTTGAAAATTAAGTTACTGTAGTAACTTTCGTGAGAGATATTGTAATCTCTAATACCAAAAAATGACTCTTGATTATGTTTTGAATAAGCACTTTGAAAACCTATACTTTGATAGGTTATCAAAGGAAANACGTATCCAATTTTTAAACTTGCATCGGCTCTTTGAGTGAAAATTTCACTCCCCCAACTTGAAAGGTTTAGATTATTACTTCTTCCATTAAAAGTAGTTTCTCCGGATATTTTTCTATCATTTAAAAATCTAAGACTAAGAAATCCCACAAAACCATTCTCTGCGTCAGTATATTGTACCCTTTTCAAAAGGTTTATTTGCCTAGTTATCGGCATATCTAAAAAACCATCATCATTATTGTCTGTGATCATAGTGCGCCCACTGGCATGACCATAAACTCCTAAACTNAACTTTTGACTTAGTGTTTTATTAAAATGAAAATTNAATTCTTTTCTTCCATTTACAGATGCAAAAGCATTTAAAAAAAATGGATTACTTAAACTNGGTTTTTTTAATTCGGCATTTATTTGACCGACAATACTTTCAAAACCGTTAACAACGCTTCCTGTTCCTTTAGTTACTTGAATACTTTCTATCCAAGGTCCNGGAGTNTATGTAAGCCCGTATACTTGAGAAGCCCCTCTTACAAANGGAATATTCTCNTGAGTTATCATAATATATGGGCTAGATAGCCCTANCATATTTATTTGTTTGGTACCTGTCAANGCATCTGAAAAATTAATATCAATCGAAGGGTTTGTTTCAAAACTTTCAGATAAATTACAGCATGCAGCTTTTAACAATTCCTCACTACTTATTTTGGTTATATTTTGAGCACTTAAATATGATCTTTGAAGAGATTTTCTTCTCTCAGTAACTTCTATTTCATCTAGTTCGCCGAGATTACTTTCTTTCATTACATGTGAAATGTTTGACTGATTTTCAACAAGCAGGGTATCTGTTTGAAAACCTATGAAACTTAGAATAAGTTTATTTGTATTATTATTTTTTGGAATGGAAAATTTTCCATCTTNATTAGAAATAGTTCCCTTTGAAGTATCAAGCCAGTAAACATTTACGCCCGAAATAGGTATTAAATCTTCATTGAGTTTTAAATAGATTTGTCCTTTTATTTCCTCTTGGGCTAAGAGAATATTTGATATTAATAATAGGTTTAAAATTGATAATATGATTTTCATTTTTTATAGATTAGATTAGTTAGATTCGAGGTAACGTAAACTAACTAAACTATCCATAGAAGATGAAAGAACAATTTTTTTTAAATGCAGGTAGCTTGGGAGGTGGAAATTCTGGTATTGGCAATAAAATATTTTTGTTTTCAAAAAGAAAATCTCCAAAAATAAATTGATCCTTTACAGAGTTGAAAAGCGAGAATGATATGGATTCGTTTTCGATTTGATTTTTATCGTAAACAAGGACCTTATCAAGACAACAAGTTTTTTGAGAAATATGATGATCTTTTTCAGATTTAGAATTATGCATATCACAACCTTCAGCGTCATATAAATAAGATAAATCTGCTACAAGATTCCCACAATAGTGAATATTAATACCTTGAGCTATTCTACTTTGAATGAAGAATAAAAGAATGAATAATATTTTAACTCTCAATAACATACCATAAAATTAATATTTTTTTTGGATAGTGATTTTAAACACCATACTTTAATAATGGATAATAGTAATTTTAACTTTTCATTGATTAATTATTCTGCTTTATTTAAAAATTGTATTGAGATAGTAAACAAATATCAATCAAATAAGAACCTTGCTCTAGGAGAAATATGTAGGTTATTAAATGAAAAGATTGATTTTTATGATTGGGTAGGATTTTATTTTTTAAATGAAGACAAAAAAAAACTTGTTCTTTTGTCCTTTGCGGGAAAACCCACCGAACACAAAGAAATACCAGTTGGTAAAGGAATTTGCGGTCAGGTTGCAAAAACCTCTAAAAGTCTTATTGTTGACGATGTTTCAAAAGAAAAAAACTACATCTCGTGTGACATTGAAGTCAAATCAGAAATTGTTGTTCCCATTTTTGTAGATAGCAAAAACATTGGTCAAATAGATGTTGATTCAAAGAAGTCAAACGCATTTGATGAAAACGATGAAAATTTTCTAAAACAAATCAATGATTTAATATCAAAAAACTTATTTTAGATATAACATGAATTCCAAAATTAAAATCCGGTCAGCGCTAGTTTCTGTTTTCGATAAGAAGGGCATTGAACCTATAATTAAAGAACTTGAACGTAAAAAAATTATTATATATTCTACTGGGGGAACTGGAAATTATATTAAAAAATTAGGGGTGAAATTTATCCCGATAGAAGATATTACATCTTACCCCTCAATTTTAGGAGGTAGAGTAAAAACTTTACATCCAAAAGTTTTCGGAGGAATATTAAACAGAAAAAATAAAAAAGAAGATCAAAAGGAATTATTAGATTACGAAATCCCTCAGATAGATTTAGTTATTGTTGATTTGTATCCCTTTGAAGAAACAGTTAGGACTACTAAAAACGAAAAGGAAATTATAGAAAAAATTGATATTGGTGGTATTTCTCTTATTAGAGCGGCTGCAAAAAACTTTAGTGACGTTTTATGTATATCCGACAAATCCGATTATAGTGATTTATTATATCTTTTAAAAAACCAAGAAGCTAAGACAAAAATTGAGACTAGAAAGAAGTTTGCGGCAAAGGCCTTTGACATATCATCGAATTATGATACAGCAATCTTTAATTTCTTCAATTCAAACAATATCATTAATTCATTAAAAATAAGTTCAACTAGTTCTTTACCACTTAGGTATGGTGAAAATCCTCATCAGAAAGCAGATTTCTATGGAGATTTGAAAAAAGTTATTTCTCAGATTCATGGTAAACAATTGTCATATAATAATCTACTAGATATTGATAATGCCATTAATCTTATTTCAGAATTTAAAACTGCAAAACCAACATTTGCAATTTTAAAACACAACAATGCTTGCGGTATTTCTACAAAAAAAAATCTTTCTTTAGCATACAAAAGTGCTCTTATGAGCGACCCTATTTCTGCATTTGGGGGAGTTTTGGTTTGTAACGCTGAAGTTGATTTAAAAACTGCAAAACTTTTAAGTAAACTGTTTTTTGAAGTTTTGATAGCACCTAAATTCAACAAAAATGCTCTAGAAATATTGAAAGAAAAAAAGAACTTAATAATTTTAAAAAATACAATTTCAAAAAAAGAAAAATTAAATTATAGGTCATGTCTAAATGGAATTTTAGTTCAACAAAATGATTTTAAGACTGACTCAAAGAAAAATTTAAAATTTGTGACCCAGGAAATACCAAATCAAAAGGAAATTGATGATTTAATTTTCGCATCAAAGATATGTAAACACACAAAATCGAATACAATTGTGTTGGTTAAAAATTTTCAACTTTTGGGTTCAGGTATGGGGCAAAGTTCGAGAGTCAATGCATTAGAAAACGCTATTAAAAAAGCAAAAGGCTTTGGCTTTAACCTAAAAAATGCAGTTATGGCAAGTGATGCTTTCTTTCCTTTTCCAGATTGTGTTGAAATTGCAAACAAGGAAGGCATAAAATGTGTCATCCAACCAGGGGGTTCAATCAAAGATAATTTATCAATTGACTATTGTAATAAACAAAAAATGAAAATGGTATTTACTGGAATACGTCATTTTAAGCATTAATTTCTTAAATTTGCAATACTTTTTTTAAACGAATAGATTTTCATGGGATTTTTTGATTTTCTTACTGAGGACATTGCAATAGATTTGGGTACAGCTAACACACTAATTATCCACAAAGATAAAGTTGTTGTTGATAGCCCTTCAATTGTTGCTATTGACAGATCAACTAATAAAGTTATTGCTATAGGTCA
>PBVB01000119.1 GCA_002728075.1 Flavobacteriaceae bacterium | reverse complement strand
GAACCATCCTCCACCTAAAACAATAATACCCATCAAGCCATCAATTATATGCACCATATCCATTAATAATACTCCACGGGTCGCCTGTATTTGGGTTCGTCATCCCAATCATCCATAGTGGTTCTTATCCAACCACCTTGTCTAAATCTTAACAGTGCCTGTGTAGTCGAGTCAACCAAGTCATCATGATCTCCTGATGGAAATGCCGCACATTCTTCTATAACTTCATCAGACCATCTTGCAGGTGGACACCAAATTACACCACTAGCAAATAAATCTGTTACACTGTTAACTCTTGCTATCTTATCCTGTCCACGGCTCGGTGTAAACTCTGTAACTGGTATTCCCATAGCTCTAAGTTCAAAAATAAGTGGTGAACCTGCCGCTTTAGCCTCCACAATCATTTGATCTGGCTCAAATTCCCAGTATTTATCATATGCGGCTCTTTTTAATTCAGGAAACTCTAATTTTTCTTTGAATGCATCGATTAGTATTAAGTTTGGTCTCTCATTACCCTCGTCATCTGGGTGGTAGAATATCCCCCACGTAGTACAAGCGCTATAATCTGCTCTTTGCGTTTTTAAGAAGGCTGTATCCCATGATTGAATTATTGCATCACAAGGTGGTAAGTCTGATTTCTCCCACTCACGCCACCATTCACGCTTGATTAACGCCCCTTCTTCTGATGTAGGGTCCTGTTGGTACTGTGCGTTCCATTTTGACACTGGCAGTTCGGCTTTTAGCGCATCTAATTCCGCCTGTCCCCAAAATTCAGGCCATAATGGCTTGCCTGAAGGCATAATTGCAGGTAATTCTATGACTTCCCAGTCATTTGACCCCTCTCTTTCGATAGATTTGTTAATAATTTGCCCTGTTAGGTCTCTTTTTGACCATCTTGTCATCACAATTATGATTGCGCCACCCGGCTGGAGTCTCTGACGAGGCCCAGATGTATACCAATCGTAAACTTTGTTGTAAACTTCGGGATTATACTCTCCCATAGTGGCATCTTGCTCGGAGTGGGGGTCATCAATTATCAAAATATCAGCACCCTTACCCGTCACGGCACCGCCAACACCTATGGCGAAGTAGTCACCACGCTTATTTGTGTTCCATCTTCCTGCTGCCTTAGAGTCTGTAGATAGTTCTATGCCGGGAAATATGTTTTGGAAGTCTTCGTTCTGTATTAAGTTACGAACCTTACGACCAAAGCCAACAGATAGCTCTGCAGTGTGTGCAGTTTGTATAACTTTTTTATCAGGATACATTCCAAGGAACCATGCAGGAAATAAATAGCTTGCAAATTCTGACTTGGTATGACGGGGTGGCATATTGATAATCAATCTTTTTAATTCGCCCCGGGCCACTCTCTCAAAAGCATCAGCCATAGTTTCATGATGCCTCCCATGTATAAAAGATGGCCACATAGCACGAACAAAAGGAAGAAACTCTTTTCTAGCTTTTTCTTTATCTCTGGTCTCAGAGATCCTTTCCACTAGATCAAGTATTTCTTTTTGCTTATCCAAAGGAAAGCTGTCTAAGTTTTGATAGGCATCACCTAATAATTTTGCTAGATCACTCATTTTCATTCAATGTTGTTGCAGGTCGACTATCAACTATCTTTTGTGCCAAGTCAATCATCCACAAACATTCATCGGTATCTACTTCAGAAACAATATGCAAAGACTTGTTGCCGTCTTCATCATCAACCCAACCAATTTTAATCTCATTATANAACTCTGGCANTTCATAATCAGAGANATAATCTGGTTGTTTAAGTTTTCTGTGTTTATCTAGTTCTATTACGTTTTTTGACAATCCGTTTTCCCTACTAGTTATAACAATACTAGTTATAACTAGTTATTTATACTAGTATAACTAAATATATATACTAGTTATAACTAGTAGACAAGCCCCTTTTTATTTTTTTTTGAAAAAAATATGAAATTATATGAGTAAAATAACTGTAGTACGTATGGACAGGGCTACGCTATACACGGGTGGGTAGGACTGGGTGGGGTAACAAGACTAACGAAAATAGCGAAACTAGGCTAATTGTTGTTTAATAACTTTTGTAACTTATCTTTTAACTGATCCTCTAATTCATCAGCAGTCATNTTTATATTTTCTGATTTTATTTCTAACTTATCTGCAAATAATCCTACCATATGAGTTTTACCCATCAGCTCTAAAGCTCTAATTCTTGAAGCTGAATTATTATCCATGTCAGTTGCTTCTTTTTCCAGTTGTTTCATTATGAACTCAGCTTGTTTGATCCCCAACATGCGTTGATCTTCTGCTTTTTGGTGCTGAATAGCTTTTATTCTTGATAAGACCTTGGTATTAGCAAAAGTTTTAGATGCCATCTCATGAACTGATTTATCTTTAGTGTCTGGAGATACATCATATGCTTTTCTAAATGCGTCAGCTTTTGTAAATCCATCAGCAATAAGTTGAGCAAATTCAAGTTGTTTAGCAGTCAAAGGCTGATCTTTAGCTTTTGGTATTTTTGTAATTTTAACTTTATCTGAAACTAATTTTAAATCTGGTTTTTTATTCTTATCTTTTTTGCTCATGATTTATCTTCTAACTTTCCAGGAGACTCTCCAACTAACATAATGGGGCTATTAATACTTCCGCTACTCAAAACCATATTTTTTGAATTTTGTTTTAAATTACAATTTTCAATTGAATTAATCCTTGATTTTAATTCAATCAACCTTTTCGATTTATTTTGCTCAACACTTTTTTCATATTTAATTTCTTTGAGTCTATTAATGGGTTTATTTTCAAATACAAAATAAGGCTCTATAACATTTATCAGTTCTTGAACATATTTAGCATTTTGATTTAAGGACTTTTTAGTCATAAAGTACAATAATGTTTTATAAAAAAATAAAATTTATTTTATATATATTTTTATTTTATCAAATTCCTGTATTTTCTCAAAGTGCTAGTTTTGACAATTTTGACTCTAAAAATTTATCAAGGTATTTTTCAGGAATTGTTGCTCATCAAAATAAGGATAATACAAAAGCTCTAAGTTTTTTTAATTCTTCAAAAGTTTTAATCAATAAACATGATCCATATTTTAAAAGATATATTTATTCTCTAGTGTTAGAGAATAAAATCAATCAAGCAATTTATTTGATTAAAAATAATAAGAGCGAAGATAATTTAAATTTTTTTGATGCCCATTTTCTATTAATAATAGATAGTATAAAAAAAAATGACCTAGATTATGCTTATAATCAAATAATAAAAACCTCAGAATTTTTTAAAAATGATAGATTTAATTTAGCAATATTAGAGAGTTTAAAACAGTATATTTATGTATTTAAGGAAAAGAAATTTTTAANNAATAAAAAAANNTTTGGGANACTNTCNNTTATTTCAGAGACATTTCAATTATGTTATTTGNATGACNAAAAAACTGAAAATTATTTTTTAAATTTGATTAATGATATCGATGGTGATTATACTAGATATAATTNTTTTTATTTAAGTTANNTAATAGAAAATAATNAATTCNCAAAAGCAAAACAATTAATAAATGATATAGAGTATATAAATACTACACTTCTACTATCACAAGCTAAAAGCTGGATTGAAAATGGAGACTACCAAAAGTTTAAGAGTGTTTTNTCATGCAAGAGTCATAATGATATAATAAGTGAATTTATTTTTTTAATTTCAAATCTTTACTCTTCTGATGATAATTTTGATAAATCAAATTTTTATCTAAATCTTTCAAATTTTTTAAATCCTAGATTTATTTTTAACCTATCTTTAGTNGCTGAAAATCAATTTTTAAATAATGAATTTATAAAAGCAAAAAAAACNTTAAAAAATTTTNAAAAAGANGATAAGTTTTATTTTTGGTATCGTATTAAAAAAGAAGCTCAGATTATTGCTAAAGAAAGAAATAAGAAAGAGTCAGTCAATTACATTNCTTCACAGTTCAAAAAAATTGATAAACCCAATGATAAAATTTTATTTGATCTTGCTAATTTTTTAAGAAATTCAAAAGAGTATAAAAAAGCAATAAATTACTACACAGAAATCTTAGATTCTTTAACTCATAGTGCTGAAATTAAATCAGAGATTTATTATAGGCGGGGTAGTTCATATGAGCGTATAGGCAATTATGAAAAAGCTGATAAAGATTTAATTGAGTCTTTAAAAATTAATCCAGATGATGCATATGTTTTAAATTATTTAGCATACTCTTGGCTAGAGAGGGATTATAAGATTGATGAAGCACTGGAGATGTTAATAAAGGCTTATAACTTGGAAAGTGATGATCCTTATATCATAGATTCTATTGGTTGGGCCTATTACTTAATTAAAGATTATTTAAAAGCTGAAAGGTTCTTGAAAAGGGCAGTTGAACTAATGCCTGACGATCCAACTGTGAATGATCATTACGGTGATATACTTTGGAAACTTGATAGAAAAATTCAGGCAAGGTATTTTTGGAAGAATGTTCTTGAAATGAAAGATCTAGAAGAAGCTATGAGAAAAAATATTTATAAAAAAATGGTAAATGGCCTCATTAGCTCCTGATATGGGTTTTGATAAGATTAAATCATTCGCCAAAATAAATTTAGCTTTAAATATTATAAGCAAGTCAACAAAACTACATAGAATAGAAAGCTTNGTCTCTTTTATTGACTTACATGACAAAATATTAATCAAGAAAATTAAATCTAATAAGCATAGCATTATTTTTAAAGGAAAGTTTTCAAAAANAATTAAAAAAGAAAATACTGTTTTAAAGTTACTAAAAATTCTAGATCAAAAAAAATTGATAAACCATAAGTTTTTAATACAGATTNATAAAAGAATACCTCAAAAATCTGGTTTAGGTGGTGGCTCAATGAACGCAGCAAATATTTTAAAATATTTTATTAAAAAAAAAATAATTAATACGAATAAGAAACAAATAATTGAGATTTCTAANCTTNTTGGATCAGATGTGATTTTAGGTCTAGAATCTACTCATTCAGTTCTTACTTCGAAAAATAAGATTAAAAGATTCAAAAATTGTCCAAGGTTATATACTTTAATTGTTATGCCCAAAATTGGTTGTTCTTCCAAATATATCTATTCTAAGGTAAAAAAATTTGACAAAATCAAATTTGCTATACCAAAAAAAAAAATGTTTAATCCAGAATTTTTGAAAGAAATGAGCAATTCACTAGAGCCGATTGCGCTTAGTAAATACCCAGCTCTCAAGAAAATAAAAAATTATTTAATTAATTTGAGAAGTCCAATATTTGTGAGGATGACTGGCTCTGGATCTGCTTTTGTTTCTTATTATTTTTCAAAAAATCGATGTGACAAAGCACATGAAGAGTTTATTAGAGACAATAAAAAATATTGGAGTATTAGTTCAAAAACTATATAAATTTTAATTTTTATGTTANACGATTTTATAATTGGGGCGTAGCCAAGCGGTAAGGCACGGGTTTTTGGTACCTGCATCCTAGGTTCGAATCCTAGCGCCCCAGCCAAATATGAGAAACTTATTAGATAGACTTTTTTCAAGANTNAATAATTTAGATNATNTAAGTCAAAATTTAAAAAAATTATNTNATCAAACTCCAGTATCAAAAATTTTTGAGGCAATTAATTCTTATTCAACTNAAAGTGAAATTAGATATGTAGGNGGATGTATTAGAAAGATATTAAAANATGAANATGTTGATGATATAGATTTAGCNACAAATTTAGAACCAAAAGAAATTTGTGAAGCACTNAAAAAATACAAGATAAATTATCACGAAAGNGGAATTNAACATGGAACTATCACNGCACTNATTGAGAAACATAAATTTGANATNACNAGTTTAAGAGAGGATNTCTTAACAGATGGAAGACATGCTAAAGTAAAATTTTCAAATGATTGGAAAAAAGATGCATTGAGAAGAGATTTTACGATAAATTCAATTTATTCAGATAAGGATGGAAATTTGTTTGATCCATTTAATGGAATTGAAGATTTAAAAAATGGTGAAATTAATTTCATAGGAGACCCAGAAAAAAGAATTAAAGAAGATTATTTAAGGATATTAAGATTTTTTCGGTTTGTTGCAGTCTTAGATTTAAAAGATGAAAATGTCGCTTCAAATAAGTTACCGATTATCAAAAAGCATATAAATGGAATAAGTGCCTTAAGTTATAAAAGGGTGGCTTCAG
>PBVB01000081.1 GCA_002728075.1 Flavobacteriaceae bacterium | reverse complement strand
TATAAACTCAATTAAAAATCTAATACTAAATAAAGTAAGCATAAAAAAACCAAGCAAAAATCCACTCTTATTTTTAAATTCACTCCTATATATTTGAGTTAGAATAAAAAAAAGAATAAAATAACAAATTGCCTCGTATAATTGAGCTGGGTGACGAGGCATTGTTTCACCGCGATTAACAAAAATAACACCAAAATTGTTTCCTGTGTATTTTCCCACTATTTCTGAATTAAAAAAGTTTCCTATTCTAACAAAACCAGCGCCTAAAGTTGTTGGGATGATCAATCTGTCAAGAATCCAGAGTAAGGTTTTTTCTTTGTAAATATTTTGATAAACTATTATTCCAGTTAGAATACCTATGGCGGCACCGTGACTTGCTAAGCCTCTAAAACCTGTAAAAGAATATCCGTTTGTGCTTTTTTCAATTGGCAAGAAAATCTCTAATAAATGGTTTTGGTAATATGCCCAATCATAAAAAATAACATGACCAAGTCGTGCACCAATAAGTGTTGAAAGGACTATGTAAAAAAGCATGGTTTCTAGCCTTTCTGTAGGAATATTTTCTTTAACATACATTCTCTTCATTATATTGAATCCAAAAAGAAAAGCAATTATAAACATCAAACTATAATAATGTATACCAAAATTTCCAATTGAAAAAATTGTCGAACTTGGTTCCCAAATAATTTTATTTAATATAATCATGTGATTTTAATTTAAATTTATAAAAATCTTTTCATGGAATAGGATCATACCCCCCTTTATTCCAAGGATTGCATCTCATGATTCTTTTAAATGTCAAAAAAGCACCTTTTAAAGCTCCATATTTATTTATAGCCTCAATTCCATATTTAGAGCATGAAGGAGAAAATTTGCAACTGGATGGGAGAAAAGGTGAAATAAATCTCTGGTATATTTTTATAATATTTATAAATAAGAATTTTAGTAAACTTGGAATAAAAAATTTAATATTCATAAGTTGTTTCGTCTTCATTGTCATTTAAAGTAACTCCTATTTTGTTTAACTCATCTCTTATTTTGTCAGAGGTATCAAAATCTCTATCTGCCCTTGATTTATTTCTAATTTTAATTAAAAGATCTAATGTTTTGCCAAGTAGTTTGCTAGACTCAATATTATTTTTATTATCAATTGATAAATTAAGACCGAGTATTTCAGAGAAAAAAACAGAAGTTTTATTAAAAAGATGATTTTTATCTTTTTTTGAAATTTTTTCTTTTCCCATCAGCACAGAGTTAGAATAATGTATTGCATTAAAAAGCTCAGCGATTAATAAAGGGGTATTAAAATCATCATTCATAGCTTTGTAACAATTCTCTTCCCATTTTGAAAAATCAAATCCAGAACTTGACTTTGAAGTTGTAAGTTTAGAAATATTTTTTATACCAACTTCAAGTTTTTTAAGACCTTTTTCGGATGCCAGTAATGCTTCTTCACTAAGATCCAGTATACTTCTGTAATGAGCTTGAAGGAACAGAAAACGTACTACGTTTGGAGAAAAAGCTTTTGAAAAAAAATCATTATCACCGTCAAATAATTCCCCTGGNAGAATACTGTTACCAGTCGATTTTGACATTTTTTTTCCATTGAGTGTTAACATGTTTGCATGAAACCAGTACTTGATTTTTGAATTTTCATTAAGTGCTTCNGATTGTGCAATTTCACAGTCATGATGAGGAAATTTTAAATCAATACCTCCACCATGTATATCAAACTTATTTCCCAAATATTTAATACTCATTGCACTACATTCGGTNTGCCACCCNGGAAAACCNTCCCCCCAAGGNGATTTCCACTTCATTATATGTTTGGAATCAGCTTTTTTCCAAAGTGCAAAATCTTGGGGATTTAATTTGTCACTTTGACCATCAAGTGTTCTGGAATTGTGAACCAATTCGTCTAAGTCTCGCCTACTTAATTTGCCGTATTTAGAATTTTTATTGAATTTAAGTACGTCGAAATAAACGGATCCGTTTCTTACATATCCAAATCCGTTATTAATAATCTTCTTGATCAACTCAATTTGTTCTATAATATGGCCAGTTGCAGTAGGCTCAATACTTGGAGGAATAGTATTTAGTTTTCTTAAATTCTCATGAAAATCTATGGTGTATTTTTGAACAACTTCCATTGGTTCAATGTTTTCTTTTTGAGCTTTTTTTAAAATCGGATCTTCTCCGTCGTCAGAGTCGTTCTCCAAATGGCCAACATCTGTAATATTTCTAACATATTTCACCTTATATCCTAAGTGGATCAGATGTCTATAAATTATATCAAAAGAAATAAAAGTTCTACAGTTACCTANATGAACATTACTATAAACAGTTGGCCCACACACNTACATGTGAACTANATTTTTACGGAAAGTGGTAAACTTTTCTTTTTTTCCTGTTAAAGAGTTGAATACGGATAAATCTTGCATTAAAACTCTGTTTCAATTTTAATGTAATCTAAAAACTCGTTTTTTCTAGCCTCATTTTTGAATACACCTCCAAACTCAGAGGTTATAGTACTTGAATTTGGATCGCAAACTCCTCTTGAATTAATACAAATATGTTTTGCGTCAATTACACAGGCAACATCTTTTGTTTTTAAAACATTTTGCATTTCTTCTACTATTTGCAAAGTAAGTCTCTCTTGGACTTGCGGTCTNTGAGCATAATATTGAACTATTCTATTCATTTTTGACAAACCAACCACAGTTCCNTTTGATATATAACCTACGTGCGCCTTGCCAATTATTGGTAGCATATGGTGTTCACATGTTGAGAAAAGAGTAATGTTTTTTTCAACAAGCATCTCTCCATATTTATACTTGTTTTCGAAAGTTGATGCTTTTGGTTTGTTTTTTGGGTCTAATCCGCTAAAAATTTCATTGATATACATTTCAGCTACTCTTTTAGGCGTTCCTTTAATACTGTCATCCTTTAAATCCAGTCCCAAAGTTTGAATAATTTCAGCTACTTTAGTTTTGATGATCTCAATTTTTTCTTTGTCAGATAAATCAAAAGCATCCTTTCTAAGAGGTGTTTTTAAATTCGAACTAAAGTGATCATANTGGTTTAAATCTTCTTCAGAATAAGTTTTTTTTTCGACTTTCATTTTTTACAATTCACTGCAAATATACTCAAATGATTATTAAAAGTGCCAGTGAACTAGTTCTTAAAGTTTTAATCTATATGTAATAACATAATTATTTCTGGTGGTTGAAAATCCAATAGGATCTATCAGTCCTTCATTAAAAATCGGTCTCAAATTATTGTAATCTGTATTTTGATATGATAAGTCTATAATTCCATAATCAAATGAGTAACCAATTCCGAAACTCAAATTAGTAATGCTATTATCATATAAATTCGAAGAACTACTTTCTGCAAGATATCCNGCCCTAAGACTTATTTGTGGGTTTAATCTCAACTCCCCTCCAATTTGAAAAATATTATTACTTCTTAGTTTGGTTCTAATCTCATTATTAAGACTCGTATCTAAGTAATTATTTCCACCAGGTCTGTATCTGATCCCAGAATAATTCTTCCTAGTAAAATCAAAACTNAGAAGACCTTTTGTACTNANNATATAAGCAAAACTTCCNNTNACNGAACCAGCTGNGTTNAGTTTNTGTTCNGGNAAAAATATTTCAGTTTCNGGNTCNAATATNAACTCATCATTATTNGGNTTANTATCNAGATCTGTAACTAAAAATTGACTCAAACTCTCGTTNANGGTGTAATAAATNGGACTATTAATTACTAAGCCCAGTCTTATTTTATTGTTCAATTTGTATATACTTCCAATTTGGAAAGAACCTCCTTCACCTAAACTTGTTAAATAATTATTAAATCTNAGNGCTTTNATNCCNGATNCNTNGGCATAATTACTTTCGTAGAAATCAATTTTTTCAGTNTANTCAAATCTGTGNGAATTNATGTTTAAACCAAAATAAAATTTATCTTTAAANGAACCGCTGANATTAAAAGTGTAGAGTCTATTTATACCAAAGCTATTTAGAAAATATTCATGATAGAATCCGTTATTTAACGGCACTGTATTGGAGGTGTAATCATAAACTGGATTAATAGGGCTTAGTGGATCATTTGGCTGATTGGAATCTCCTGAAAAAANAGGATTTATTACATATCCTTCGTACCCAAAAAGTGCCTGCTGAGCTGAATAACCCAAATTAGGCTGTTCTCCAATGTTGATATAGGCTTCCCTAAAGCTTTCTCCGTTTATTTGAGAAATATCATCTAAATTTCTATTCATCGCGTGGTATAAGAAGTATTTATCAATCCCATTGTTGTTCGAGTTATTTCCCCTTGCAAGGATATTATTATCGAAATTATTATTTACCTGATAATTGAATCCAAACGAAATTTTTGACCATTTGCTACTTCCCTCATCTTTTAAAACCACCACAATTCCAGCTTGAGATAAATCTACACCATTAAATGAATTAATATTTTTATTATTAAAGTAGGAAGATGTCACCTCGTTATTGAAAGCATTTGCAGTTACTGAAAGTTCTGATGACAAAAAAACAGAAGAAGCAGCAGGGTTAATACTAATTGAACTAAGTTCCCCACCTAAAGCCCCAAAAGCACCAGATAAAGCATTATATCTTGCACTTCCTGATAATGATGTTTGACTATATCTTAACGCATCATTCAAAGATTGAGCGTTCATGCTAAGACATAATAGACCTATAAATAAAAATAAATGACTTTTCATAGGATACTATTTATTACTGTTTTCTTCCAGAGGATCTCCCTGCAGATGACCTCCCTGAGGATCTGTTTACTGAAGACGAACCATATGAACTGCCCCTTGATGCGTTGTATGAACCTCTACTTGAAGAGCTATATGATCTACTATTCGATGAGTTTGAATAGTTCCTAGAGTAGTTACTTGACGAATTATAATTCTGATTTGTCTTACCACTAGAATTATTTTGAGAAGATGATCTGTTAAAAATGGAATTACTGTTATTTCGAAAACTTCTTCCTTGGTATCCATAATTTTCAGAAACTCTTAACTTATAAATATCACTATTGCTTCCTGTAGGAATTAATTCTACGTTGTATCCCCTAGACTGATATTGTCTTATTATCGATTCAATTCTTCTTCGTTGAGCATCTGAATTAGAATTTACCCTTCTTTGTTCAGAATTATTATTTTGTGCTAATCTTCGACCTTCAGACACTAAATCCGGCACAGAACTATTAGCNGTGGAACGTACATTATTAGACTGCGCTTGACCTGAACGAGCCCTAAAGTTACTATTCGCAGGACCAGTATTTTTACCTCTGTAAGTGGAGCTATAAGCCCAGCCCCTAATTCGATTGGATTGTAAAGAGCCTCTTACACCATAATTACCCACATATGGACTGTGAAAATAGTTGTAAGGTGAAAATCCCCAATAAGGGTTACCAAATAACCATGGGTCGTAAAAACCGAAATTACCATTCCAACCATAATTCCAGGCCCATCTATTCCATCCCCAAAAACCTAAACGATTCCATCTCATAGGATTTCCCCATCCCCAACCGTTCCAAAACGGATTGTAAAAGCCTGCGTAAAATGGATTATTAAAATTTTGAAAACCCCATGGACCGTTATTAAACATAAAAATTTGTGTTGTCTTTTGACCACCCCCCCATTGTGGGTTAGTCTTATAATTATCTATACTATTTGAATTTATAGAATCTATATCGGACAATACTACATCATTTCTCCTGTCATCCCAATCATATTGTCTTGCTACCTGATCAAAATATCTAGAATATGAGTTAGAATCGTTATCTAAATCACTTTTTCTAATAACAATCACATTATCAGATGAATATATCCCGTCAGAATAGTAGGATACAGGCTGGAAGCTTCCACAAGAAACTTGAATAAGAACAAATATTATTAAAAAAGAAATTTTAAAAACATTAACAATAAAGCAATTCATAAAATTGTTATGTTTATTTTTGAGCAAACTTAATTTATTAGTTTTGTTCATGGTCTATATCTTTAAATAAATATAACCAAATTTTGTGCCAAACATGTATTTAAAATGTTAACAAAAAGGTCGGACAATTTTTCAAAATGGTATAATGAACTTGTTTCAAAGGCCCAACTTGCTGAAAATTCATCAGTTAGAGGGTGCATGGTAATTAAACCTTACGGGTTTTCTATATGGGAAAGCATGAAAAGTGAGCTTGATAAAAAATTTAAAGCAACTGGACATCAAAATGCATATTTTCCACTGTTTGTTCCTAAAAGTCTCTTTGAGGCTGAAGAAAAAAATGCAGAAGGTTTTGCTAAAGAATGTGCTGTTGTTACTCACTATAGGTTAAAAAATAGTGGTAANGANGGGAAGNTAATTGTAGATCCNGAGGCTAAACTNGANGAGGAATTAATTGTAAGACCAACAAGTGANGCTATAATTTGGCGAACATACAAAAATTGGATNCAATCCTACAGAGACCTCCCACTNCTTATCAANCAATGGGCAAATGTTGTTCGATGGGAAATGAGACCAAGATTATTCCTTAGAACAGCTGAATTNTTGTGGCAGGAAGGTCATACCGCTCATGCAACTAAAAAAGAAGCGGAGGATGAAGCCCTTTTAATTAACGATTTGTATGCAGATTTTGTAGAAAATTATATGGCTATTCCGGTAATTAAAGGACTNAAATCNGAGAGNGAAAGATTTGCAGGTGCTGTTGAGACTCANTGTATAGAAGCNCTAATGCAAGATGGAAAGGCACTTCANGCAGGTACTTCTCATTTTTTAGGAGATAATTTCGCAAAAGCATTCGATGTTAANTTTGCGAATCAAAACGGAAANCTAGAGTATGTTTGGGCNACTTCTTGGGGTGTTTCTACACGTTTAATGGGGGCNCTNATAATGACNCANGGTGANGANAAAGGANTNGTTNTACCNCCAAANCTTGCNCCNANACAAGTAGTTATTGTTCCAATTTTTAANGGAAAAGANCAGCTTGANGAAATTTCCNTTNTAGCTAAAAAAATTAAAGATGANCTNGAATCAAAAAACNTAAGAGTTCAATTCGATAATAGAGAAAATCTTAANCCTGGNTTCAAGTTTGCTGAACATGAAATGAAAGGTATTCCAATTCGTATTGCCATAGGACCAAAAGATATTGAAAAAGATCAATTAGAATTAGCTAGAAGAGATACTGAAGAAAAAATATTTATTAAACAAAGTTTTGTTTTAAGTGAAGTAGAGAAAATTCTAAAAGAGATTCATGTTAATCTATTTGAAAGGGCCAAAAAATTTCTTGAAGAAAACATTACAGAGGTTGATAATTATGAAGATTTCAAAAATACAATTAATCAAAAAGGAGGTTTTGTGCATGCATATTGGGATGGAACTACTGAAACTGAAGAAAAAATAAAAAAAGAAACTAAAGCTACTATCCGTTGTATTCCCTACAGTTCAAGTTCAAAAGGAAAATGTGTATTGACAGGAAAAGAATCAAGTCAGAAAGTTTACTTTGCAAAATCTTATTAGCGATAGTTTTATAATATCTATTTTTCGTAGATTTCGCGTTGCACAATAGATTAATATATTCTACATTTGCAACCAAATTTATTGGCCCGTTCGTCTATCGGTTAGGACGCCAGGTTTTCATCCTGGAAAGAGGGGTTCGATTCCCCTACGGGCTACAAATATCCCTCTTAAGTCTATTTTTTTTCTAGTAATTTACTTTATAATGCAAAAATCTGTCCTTAAACTTTTATTTTTCCTTGCAATTAATATTACATACGGCCAATCAATTCTTTCTGAATCAGATAAGAATGAAATTATATCGGTATTAAAACAACAAGAAAAGTTTTGGAATAAGGGAGATATAGATGG
>PBVB01000080.1 GCA_002728075.1 Flavobacteriaceae bacterium | reverse complement strand
AAATCTAATATTCCTTGTTCTTCTTCTTCATTTTCTTTCGTGTCACTTTTTTTACCTGCTTTTTTAAATGTGTCATTATCTAACTTAAAATTCATATTCATGTTCGCACTGGTAAGTCTTAATAATCCTCCTCCGTTTTTAATATTTAGCACATTTATACGACTTAGATTTTCATCTAAGGCGTATGGATCAAAAGTAGCATTCAGATTCGTGGCTAATTTATTTTCGAAAAAACTCAAAGCTGTACTCATTCTTACCGGAGACCATTTGAATTCTTCTGAAGAAATACTATATGAGGTAGAAATATTTAAATTACTGAAAATGGTAATTTTCTTTGGTTCCATAGAAGTAGAGTCTTTACTTTTCACTTTTGCCTCTAAGGAGTTATTAATACTAATTCCAATTCCACTTGAGTAAGCTTTAGAGGGAGCTCCAAAGAGAGCATTTTCAAATCTAGTGTATTCAGCAGTATTTCCNCTAGCNTCNATGATGTANGTNTCATAGTATNTTTCGAANCTTGGNTGNTTANTNTANCTTATNGAAGGTCTAATTGTNTGTCTAATTGATTCNANTTTTTTTCCTTTTTTAAAATTTACAATTCCATAAAGAGTNGTNCCAGCACTTNNANTATAATTATAGGTTCTAAAAGCATCAAATTTTCTAATTGTATCTTTAGAAGCTTCAATACCATTTACATAATCATTATATTTTACAGTATATGGNGTCCAAATTTCTTGATAGTTCCCTCCAGCACTAATACTAAAATACTTTGCAACCTTAAAATTTGTTGATATAGGAATATTATGTTTCACTCCTGCAACTGCATCTTTAAACATCTCTTTTTTAAATAGTTTGTCCTCAGTGGTTTGAATTCTGTTTTCAGCCAAGGTGGTAATCTGAAAATTGATATTTTGAATTATCCCCTTCTTTGAACCATTTCTTTTACCAAATGGAAAAATGCGCTCCATATTTCCTTGAAATGTTGGAAGTGTTAGATTTGCAGTTTTAGTATTATTATTTTGACTAAGGGCTGTTGTCAATGAAATATTTACTCTTGGATATTTGGGAAACGTTTTTTGATAAGATACAGAAGAGCTCATGTTATTATTTAAAAAGTTAGAATTATTTAGTTGATTAATTGATTGTCTGAAATAATCGCTACTTCCAATATTTACTGATGCCGAAAAATTTGAGTATGGACTAGACTTTGGATCTTGTCTGTGTGACCATCTTGCATTGAACACTGTTGACTTTGAAAAATCACTGAATCCTCTCTCTCCGTTTACGACCTTTTCATATCTAAAACTAAAACTTCCTGAGAATTTATATCTAAGTTTATAATTACTGTCCCATCTAAATCCATAACTCCCATTTGTATAATAGTCTCCTGTTAAATTAACATCTAAAAAATCTCCAAATGGCAAATAATAACCCATATTCTGTAAATAGTAACCTCTTTGGTTACTTTCTCCAAAAGTTGGAAAAATAAATCCTGACTCTTTACTATCACCAGCTGGAAAATAAGCAAAAGGTACAAACACAGGGGTTGGTACGTTGGCTACATAAAGATTACTAAGGCTTGCGACAATTTTGCTTCCTGGAACAAGCTTACCTTTTCTTATTCTTATATAATATTCTGGATTATCTGGGTTTGATGATGTTGTGACTTTGGCATCCTTAATGTAGTAGAGTGAATCATTTTCTTTCTTAGTGTAACTTGAAAAAATATTCATATCACTTTGTTGAGTTTTTGAATTCCAAATTAGTGCTTTTTTAGTGTTAAAGTTAAATCTAATTGAGTCGGGATTAATTTGATCTCGACCCTGAATAAAAACAGGTTTTTGAATTAGGACTCCAGCGCTATCTGGATGAGGAATTCTTCCTGCATATACCTCATTATCAAGATAATTTAAAAGAATAACACCTGAATTTAATGTCATATCTTGATATTCCAATACAGCTTCGTTATAGAGAAAAATCTCATTTTTCTGTTTATTAATTTTTACGGAATCTTTTGCCGAATATTTAATCAAATCAAGGATTAATGTTTTTTTATCTGCTATCGAATCTTTACTTTTAAATATGGTATCGGTTGCAGTTACATTTTTTTTTTCTATAAAGGATTTATCCTCATTATTTTGGGAATGTAGACTTAAAAAAGATGTAAGAAATATTAGTAAATAGAATGAGAAATAATTGTGAGTTGTTTGCAAATTGATAAATACTTTGTTTATCTAGGATTAAAATTACTATATTTTTAATGTAAAATATGCCTTTTAACTTTTATTTATAAATGTTTTAAATGAATAAAAAAATAATTTTTACAATTTTTTTCATAATTGTTGCTCTTTTAATTAATAGAAGTTATTCTCAAGAAAACTCATCTGAATTTGTTGTTGTTCTTGATGCAGGTCACGGCGGACANGATTCAGGCAATACCGGAAATGGTTTTTTAGAAAAAAAAATAGCTTTGCAAACCGTAATACAAATAGGAAATTATATAAAGAATAACTCGAATATTAAGGTAATTTATACAAGAACTAAAGATAGNTTTGTTAAATTAAATGAAAGAGCTGCAATAGCTAATCGTTCTGATGCTGACTTATTTATTTCAATACATTGTGATGCTTTTACNTCATCCAAAGTNTATGGAGCAGGGACTTTTGTCCTTGGTTTACACAGAAATGCTGATAATTTAAGAATAGCTCAAAAAGAAAATTCCGTTATATTTTTAGAGGAGAATTACCAATCTAATTATGATGGNTTTGATCCTAACAACCCAGAATCTGTGATAAGCTTAGTTTTAATGCAGGAAACTTATCTTGAACAAAGTATAGAGGCAGCAAACACTATTCAAAAAAGTTTTGTCACAAATTTAAATAGAAAAGATCGTACTGTGAAACAGGCTGGATTTCAAGTTCTTAGAGAAACATATATGCCTAGTGTTCTTGTAGAGCTTGGTTTTTTAACTAATAAAAAAGAAGGAACTTATCTTAACTCTAAGAAGGGTCAAAAAGAAATGAGTGAAACGATTGCAAAAGGAATTATAAACTATAGAAATAGTTTACTTTCGTCACTTTTTAATAATGAAAAAAAAATAACTGAATTTGTACAAAAGGATAAAATTGAGACTAATAATAACAAAAAACATAAGGATGTAATTTTTAAAGTGCAATTATTAGCAAGCTCAAAATCAATTAGAAAGAGCAACTTTAAAAATCTTAATAATATTTCAAAATCTAAGGAAGGTAAAATTTATAAATATTATTACGGAAATGTAAAAACATATAATGAAGCTAGGAAGCTTAAAAATAAAGCAGAAAAAGTTGGTTTTAAAGATTCCTTTATAGTAGCTTTTAAAAATGAAAAAAAAATAAATATATCAGAAGTTATTGATAATAATAATTAAGTTTTAAANAAAATAATACTTAATTTTGTTGCAAACTAAAGATTTGAAGTTTTCAAAAGAGATAAAGGCTGTTCTGATTATTTTGTCTGGGATATTTCTTTTTCTATTAGGCTATAATTTTCTAAATAGTACATCTCTTTTTAAGAAAGAAAATACCCTGTTCGCTTTATATGAAAACGTTGAGGGTTTGCAAGTTGGCACTAAAGTAACTGTCAATGGGCTTTCTGTTGGTAAAGTAGCGAAGATTGACTTTTTGCCTGGTACTAATAAAATACTAGTTTCTTTCACCATTAGAAATGATGTTGTTTTTTCGAAAAATAGCGTTGCTGAACTTTACGAAGCCGGATTAATCGGAGGNAAGTCGATAGCCATACACCCAGTTTATGATAATTNTATAAAATTTAAATCAGGAGANACTTTAAAATCATCTGTTAAGCCAGGTTTAACTGATGTTGTAAATCAGCAAATTGCTCCCCTACAACAAAAATTAGAGAAAGTTCTCTCCAATGCAGATTCGCTTTTTTCAGGGGTTAACAATGTTTTAAATACTGGAGGGAAAAATAATTTATCAACTACTCTAGAAAATTTGTCATCAGCAGTTAAAAATTCTGATGAGTTTATTTCTAGACTTAATTCCATTTCTAAAAATCAAAATAAAAATATTAACAGAACCATTGAAAACCTTTCGATGATAACCGAGAGTTTAAATAAAATATCAGATTCNTTATCTNAGTCTAGCTTAAAACAAACTATTTACAACTTTGAAAAATTATCTTCTAATTTTAATCAAGTTCTTATGGAAATACAAAATGGAAANGGCACTATTAATAAACTTATATATCAAGATAGTTTATATCAAAACCTAAAAAACAGTTCTAAAGCAATTGAAATATTATTAAAAGATTTAAAATCCAATCCAAAAAGATACGTCCATTTTTCTTTGTTTGGTAAGAAGGAAAAGCCAAATGAATAATTTTACAATTGGAGTAAATTTTATTATTCCTGCATAGTATAATTAGTATATTTGTATAAATGATAAGTTATATAGACAACATTTTATTTGTTACAGTTCTTATATTAACAATATTCTTATTCTCGAATAATTTTAAAAAAATATTAAATAACATAAGGTTGGGAAGAGCAGAAAATCGCTCAGATAAACCTACACTTAGATTAAAAAATATGTTCAGAGTTGCCTTTGGTCAAGGCAAAATGATTCGTCGTCCAATTGCAGGAATTCTTCATTTAATAGTTTACATTGGATTTATAATTATAAATATTGAACTTCTAGAAATCATTGTTGATGGTATTTTTGGAACACATAGGATATTTTCTCAATATTTTCCTGGACTTTACAATATCCTTATTGGTGGTTTTGAAATTTTAGCACTTTTAGTTTTGATTTCAGTTATTATTTTTTGGATCAGACGAAATATTTTAAAAATTAAAAGATTCCTCAAAGACGAGATGAGAGGATGGCCAAAACTAGACGCTGATCTTATTTTATATTTTGAAATTATTTTGATGTCATTATTTCTAACTATGAATGGAGCAGATTACACTATCCAATTGAATTATCCAGAAAATGATATTTATGTTAGGGCAGGGAGCTTTCCAGTAAGCCAATTTCTGGTGCCAATTTTTCAAGATTTTAGCCTCAACCATCTTATGTTAATAGAAAGAATCTCATGGTGGTTACATATTTTAGGTATTTTTATTTTCTTAAATTACCTTTATTATTCAAAACATCTTCACATTTTGTTAGCTTTCCCAAATACATACTACGCAAACCTTGAATCAAAAGGAAAATTTAAAAATATTAATANCATCACCTCCGAAGTAANATTAATGTTGGATGATAATAATAATTACGAGGACAANGATGNTTCAGAAATAGAAACTTTTGGGGCAAGNGATGTTACCGAACTTTCTTGGATTCAGTTACTAAATGCATACAGCTGTACAGAATGNGGACGTTGCACAAGTGAATGTCCAGCAAATTTGAGTGGAAAAAAATTATCNCCTAGAAAAATTATGATGGACACTAGAGACCGTTTAACTGAATTTTCAAAGAATATAAAACNAANTTCAGAAGAATATTCAGGAGATGGAAAAAAATTATTGGGTGATTACATTTCAAATGAAGAAATATGGGCCTGTACTTCTTGTAATGCGTGTGTTGAAGCTTGCCCAATTGATATTGACCCATTGTCAATTATCATGAGCATGCGACAATATTTAGTACTAGAAAAATCTGCAGCACCCCAGGACTTAAATAATATGATGAACAACATTGAAAACAATGGAGCACCCTGGCCATTTANCCAACAAGATAGAACCAATTGGATTAACTAAATNAAAAAAATGAAAAAAAAAGAAAAANACACTGATTTAAAGAAAAAAGTAGAAAATGGAAAGATTGTTAGTCCGGTTTTACCGGAGGGTGTTAAGAATTATTTAATAGACATCGATGGTACAATTGGTGATGATATCCCTAACGAAGAGCCCGAAAGAATGATTACAGCAAAGCATTATCCTGATGCACTTAAAACAATTAATAATTGGTATAAGGAGGGTCATATCATTTGTTTTTTTACATCGAGAATAGAAAGTCACAGAAAAGTAACTGAAGAATGGCTAAATAAACATGGTTTTAAATTCCATAGTCTTCTTATGGGAAAACCTAGGGGAGGTAATTATCATTGGATAGATAACCATCTAGTAAAGGCTACAAGATATAATGGAAAATTTACTGATTTGATTGAAAAAGAAGTTAAAATAGAAGTTTTTGACGATAGTGATAACTAGAATTGTATGAATGTCAAAATTTTTTCTGACTGTGTAAAAGAGGGAAAAAATCCAGAAATTCTTTTTTGGGTTGGTTGTTCTGGTAGTTTCGACGAGCGAGCAAAAAAAATAACAAAAGCTTTTGTAAAAATTCTAAATGATGCTAATATAGATTTTGCTATTTTGGGCAATGAAGAAAGTTGTTCTGGAGACCCGGCAAAAAGATCTGGTAATGAATTTCTCTTCCAAATGCAAGCAATTGGAAATATTGAAATTATGAATTCTTATAACATAAAAAAAATTGTTACTGCTTGCCCCCATTGTTTCAATACAATTAAAAATGAATACCCAGGACTTGGTGGAAAATATGAGGTTTTACATCATACAGAGTTTTTAAAAAGTTTAATTGAAAATGGAAAACTAAAAATTCCAAACGGAAGTTTTAAAGGAAAAAAAATAACCTATCATGACCCCTGTTATCTTGGACGCGCGAATAACATTTATGAGATTCCTAGAGATATCCTAAAAAAACTTGATTCAGAATTGGTTGAAATGAAAAGCTGCAAGTCAAAAGGCTTGTGTTGTGGTGCTGGTGGAGCACAAATGTTTAAAGAACCTGAAAAAGGTAACGAAGATGTGAAAGATATAAGAATTAAACAAGCTCTTGATACCAATACTGATATTATTGCTGCTGCTTGTCCATTTTGCAATACCATGCTGTCAGATG
Organism: Flavobacteriaceae bacterium; assembly: GCA_002728075.1. Taxonomy (GTDB): domain Bacteria; phylum Bacteroidota; class Bacteroidia; order Flavobacteriales; family Flavobacteriaceae; genus TMED96. The sequence continues at coordinate 61 of PBVB01000080.1, read as the reverse complement.
GATTAAAGGATAAAGTTTCAAATGACAGTACCACAGTCATGGATATATCTCAAATAATTGA
>PBVB01000079.1 GCA_002728075.1 Flavobacteriaceae bacterium | reverse complement strand
CTATATAAATGTAAAATGCTCCAGGCCTGGCTGGTACATTACCATTTTGCAGTTTGACTTCTTCATTAAATGGTCTGTACATATGAGGTAAGCCACTAAATTCTATAAACACATGACAAGGCAACGCGTAATCATTTGGATTTGCGTTGATAGTTTCAGCGCCAAAGTCTCTTATCATGTTTTTTTGATGACCTAAATGCACTTCCAAAAGAGTATAGTGCTTTTTCATCTCTGGCAAACCGCCAACAATAACTTGTCTTATTTCTCTATCTATTTGACTTATTTCTGCCTGTTGCCTTGCATCTTCTTCTATAACATTTTCTCGACCAACAAGATCAAGAGAATCTGTCAATATGCCTTTCCAATTCTTAATACCACCTGTAGCTTCCACTACGTTATTTTCTGATGGTAATGAATTATCTTCAAGCTTTGATTTTATAACAGAACCTTTTAGATTAGTTGTCGCTAACTGATTTGCTGGCCCTGCTGGCACATTGATAATGTTAGGTGTAGGTACTTGTACATTTGATCTATTTAATACTGTAACTTGAGAAGACGCTTTAAGTACACTACGAGGGTCTTTATAGCCTGTTGGCAGGTTTAAAGCGATTGANGCNATTTGACCTAATATATTTCCAAATCCTCCGCCTATGCCACCAAATAAGTTATCTGAACCAAATGGGTTTTTTATTTCATTTGATACAGCAGCACAAGCCTCTTGAGCTTGAGCTCCTGCATTTGCAGCAATTCCTCCTTGAGTCAGTTCTGTTCTCATTGCTACTGCAGCTAATGAAGGAATAGGTGAAGCGGTTGGTAAAGCAGTCTGAACATTTTTAGTAGAAACTCCAGCAACTTTAGTTAAAGCTTGAGCCATGCCTTTCACGTTTCCTTGTACTATTGTTTCATTAAGTACTACACCAGCTCCGCCTTTTGTAGAACCTGTGACTCCTGCAAGTTTATTACTGTTTTGCACATTTACTGTAATGTTTCCTTCATTAATATTTCCGGTCATCTTTGCAACAGAAGGACCTTCAGCAGTTGCGCCTTTTGTNGTTGCAGCTGTCATTGAAACAAATCCATCTTTCTCTGTNTCAACTTCCGTAGAAATAGTAGAACCTTCAAGCGCNGCTCTTTGTTCTACGCTGCTTTTNACTTGTTCTTTTGCCTTTTCAACAGCGTTAGATTTCTTACTAAGTTCAGTATCGATTGATTGTTTTGGTATTGTAGTGCCTGAAGTATCTTTTGCAGGTAGATTACCTGGTGTACCAGATTCTGCAGCGGCAATTGCTTCTGCTTCATTTCCATATTGTTTTCTTAACTGCTCTTTAGTAAATAATACGGTCCATCTACCACGAACTTTATCTAAAAATACTTTATTGCCATTGATAATTTGAGACATTAAATTAACTCCTCAAAGTATTTTTTAGATTGTTCTACTCTTTCGTCCGTACTACCTGCTGCTGGACGAAGATAGTTTTTCTCAAATGCTATTGATGCGTCTTCAACTGTAAGCGCTCTTTGAAGTTCGCCTACACCAAGAAACTTATATTTGAATAATTCGTATTTAGTGTATTGAAGTTGTGCATACATTGTCTTATAATTATACCCATTCTTTGCACTGAAGTCGATAAGCTCTGCATATCTTGTCAGTCCACCTTTTCTATTTGCCGCTCTAGCTGCATCATTCCATTGTGCAAGCCCGTACGCGCGCGCCCCGTCATTTTCAACTACAGTAACATCAGGATCAAAGTCTTTATTTGCTCTTAAGTTGTTGCCATTTTCAACATGAAAATTACCGAGTATTCCGCATGTCTGTTCTACAGAGAATCCTCCGCCTTCTGGTGAAATAAAGAAATTGAATGCCTTCTCAATATTTTGACCACCAAAAAGCAGTTCATTGTCTGCGTCACGGCTACTGGCTGGCATTTCCTCTTTAAAGTCCCTTTCTNCACTTTCAATTTTTGGTATCGAACCAAGAACTAGAGGCACTTGACTGTTTTTACCATCAAGAAAGATACCGTATACTTGAGCCAGCTCTTTTATGCCGGTGTTGGCACCAATTCCAGAACTACCGCCTTCAGTGATTGGTGCTACAACATGAGCCCAAGGTAGAATTTCATTTGGTACATTAGTTGTGTCGTCACCATGAATACCAAATATTCTTACCTGTATTCTACCAAGTTGTTCTGGATCATTAGTGCTATGAACTATGCCAAGAAACCATCTTGTCTCATCACCATAAAAATCCTTGTACGAATGCGGTATCATCTATCTGCGCCTTGTGTGTAGATATCAGAGTTGTAATTTGCAATCTTAGATATTAATAACTTAGTTCTGCAATGCTCTTTTGTAAAAACATGTCGAGCAGCCATTATCAAATAATCTCCAGATAATTTGCGATCTATTTTTTGACCTGAGTGGCCATGATCTGTTGCTTTAAATATTATTTTTATTATATTTCCAATTGTTTTACTANTACCACCGATTAANTATTCTCTGCCATCTACAACAATTTCAATTGGATTTTTTGTCAAAAGGTTTTTAAACGCGAGAGAAGAAACTTTTCTCACATGCCCTGTTTCTTCTCTTTCTTCTGTATACGACTTATGATTATCATCAAAGTTTTTACTTGCGTATGTATTGAATATCGCTCGAGATTCATATTCAGATATCTGCTTTTCATCTATAATTAAGTCATATGAAACAACAGGCCTGTTCTGTCTTTTGCTTATGTCTTTTGTCAAATCATAAACATCATTATGCACGCTGAATTTCTTTTTTATGTATCTACCTAATGTCACATCATAAAAACTGTGCTGAGCGCCAACAAATCCTTTTTGTACTAATTGTAGAGTCGTTTCATGATTCTGTAAGTGATAGTCGTATATTTGCATATGGCGATGAGCGGTGTCGACAGTGCCAGCATTTTGACTGTAAGTATAAGGATAAGATTCATTTAGCGGCACTTGTTTTAGCATAGTTCCAAGATCTAAAAAGAACAGAGCGTTTGTGGCAAAATTAGAAAAAAGATAAAATGGATATCCTTCAGACGAAGAAGATCTGTTTTTAATCCATGCCATCGCTTCAATTGGTGTCAGATTAGGAATTATCACTTGCATATTATTTGCAACATTATCAGCTGCAGTTGTGTTAACTTCCTTGTTAAAATAATCTTTTGCTATTGTTTTAATTATTTTTGAAGGTTCGCCTGAATAAGCTTTGTTAACATTTAAAAGCGCGCTTTTGTATCCAATGTCTTCTGTAAAATGAAGATGAACTACTGCGGATGTTTCATTTGCTCTTTTAACAGACTTTATACTATCAATTACAAATTTTTTCAAAATAGGTTTTATTTGATTTGAAGATGTTCTTTGTATTTCAAGTTCTAAACTTTCTGCGCCTTGTATATCGAATCTTTCAATAACTCTTTCAACGTCTACGAGAATAATAGTTCCTGTGATAAAAGGTTTTTCTATGTGTTCAAAAATCTCAATATCAGTAATTACATTTCTAATATCAAAATCAGCAAGTGCTCGTGGCGCGGTAAGCAACGCTTTACTTATAAACCAATCACTACCTGATTGGTCATTTAGATTTTGTAGACTTTTTGTAGACGTCATACTTTCTCACCAAGAGACTGAAAGTATGTATTAACAATCTCAATAATACTATCAGGTCTCAATACGTTAATAATTTTAAGCTCATCATTTTGAGCAACATAGTAGTCAGCGTACGTTACCTCAGTCAACTGAGCTCCAGGTCCAANTTGTGGGTCTATATCAACTCGCTCAGAACCAGAAACATAATAATACGGCGCATTGTATTCGTCACCTGCTGCGACTGCCGTTGCTGTTCCTGGCTGACCGTCATAAGAAATACTATTTACTTCTTCGCCTTTTGTAAATTTTCGAGTGCTCGTTCCGCTATCAATTATAATAACACCAAGATCAAGNTTTCTTCTAATTATNTTACCACTTGCTCCAGAATTAGAACCNACGNNTTGTTGACCAACTTTNAATATNCCNTTAAGATCTGCTCTTACTTCAACATATTGNTGCGGAAAATCTCTTTTATATTTTTTTTCAAGCTCATTNTTNGTCAAAGGCCATCCNTGNGNACGNACATTGTCGTTCATAATATAAAATGTCCAGTGATACGCTGGTGTACCGTANAATTTTTGAGATACTTGGTCTGGTCTGTCACCTTCCAAAATAGTATACTTACTGTAGAAGGAAGCGTTTTGTTTTATTCTGTCTATGATTTGCACATATGAAGATAAGTCATGCATTAACTCAGCTACTGCATCACCACCGCCTNTTCGAAAGAAATCATCGCCGAAAAAATAATCTACGTAATTAAAGTTCTTGAAGTATTGCATTATCTGCCTTCCTCAATATCTTCACGAGAAAGATTTCTAAATTCTGAAAAGCTCAACGTCATTGCGGTATGCGTTGGTTGACCATCAGGAAAGAAACTCATTGATCCCGGATTGTATGTTGTTTGTACATTACGAAGATAACAAAGATGCGGCTGAGGCATTGGAGCCTGTACGTCTCCTATTCTAAGTTTGATTTCAAATACATTTGGAAAGTTATATCCAATGGGTACACCAGCCTCGCCTCGTCCAATTGTTGAAGGGTACATTTCTGTTCTAAAATGTTTTACGATGCTTTGTACAACTAAAGCTTCTGCTTGAGATACGGGATAAAAGTCAAATTGAAAGTTAAATTCTCTTGTGACTACNCCTTCAAATAAAGTGCGAGTGTTTGGGTTNATNGNNACNTGAAATCCTAAAGCAGCTGCGTTATTAATACTCTGTCCTGTTGGAGCCGCTTGTATCGCTCTTGTAAGAGCAAGTCTTGAAACNTCGCTACGNGTNTTAGCAACACTTAAAGCTTCTCCTATAAACCCAAGNGCGTCACCAGCAAAAGCTTTTGCCGCATTTGTAAAACTTTCTCCAGCATTAAGTGCGGCTAAACCAGCNGCGCCGCCTGGACCAAGAGAAGCTTGATTGTTATAGTTTACAACATCATTAAAATTAATAGCTTGAGGCAAATACAACTTAATTGCAGGAACATCTGTAACATATTGTGATGAAACTCCAAGAATGTCTTTTTGACTTACAGCGGCAGTTCTTCTTCTTTCCGCTTCTCTTGAAGCTTTTGCTTGTTGCTGTTGCTGAAACGATCTATTGGCAGCAAAAACGCCTCCTTCTTCTGCATCAGCTTCATCGCTAAATTGACTACCAGCGCTAACATATCCACCTTGACCTTCATTAAGAGATGTATCATCTGTCGACGCATCTTCTCCGGCCGCTGCACTTAACAACTGATTAATTGCGCCTTTTTCGTCGGTAATTACAGGATTGTCAAGAATGCTTGCCGCAGTTTGTATGTCTATATCCCATGGATTAATCTTCTTCATTCTAAAAAGAAGATAAGCAAGATAATTATTATCTAGTGGATATTTAAGAATTTGTGAAGGAGCCGGACTAGTTAAATCTTGAGCCTGTACCGGTTGATTATATGTCTTTGACGATGGCTGAGGTCCTGCAGCTTCTGCAGGATTAAGAAATTGATCTTTTTGTCCTGGATTATATGAAGTAGCATTTGGTAAATTAGCTGCGGCTCTAGAACCTGCAAGTGTTGATAGTGCCATTGTGTTTTCCTATAAATAAAAATTCGTAAATCTATTTATATCGAAAAATGGCATATTCTGGTAGATACAAAGTAAAGAACATTTCAAAGTACAGTGGAGACCCTGATAAGGTAACTTATCGATCATCATGGGAGAAAGCTTGCTTTGTTTGGTGTGATTCAAATCCAAACGTAAAGAGTTGGTCTTCTGAAGAAGTTGTTATACCATACAAATGGGACATNGACAAAAAGCTACACAGATACTTTGTTGATCTTAAGATTACGTTTAATGATGGAAAAACAATCTTAGTTGAAATTAAACCTGACAAAGAGACAGCTCCACCAAAAAGACCTGATAAATCAAAGCGATATATCGGTGAGGCAATGACATATGTAAAGAATATGAATAAGTGGGAAGCTGCAAATGAGTATGCAAAAGACAGAGGTTGGCAGTTTCAGATATGGACAGAAGAAACTTTATACAGTATGAAGATTCTTAAGAAGCTGAAGCCGTTAAAACCATTGAAACCTTATCGCAAAAAACGTAAGAGATAACATATAAATAATGATATGAGTAATCTATTTCAAAAAGTATCGCAACAGGCTTTTCGTGCGGGTATTAATCCTCGTAGCGATGAATCTCGTCANTGGTTTCGTACTAAATTACAAGACATGAGACGTATCAATCGTAGAGAACTGATGCAACAAGATGAAATAAAACTTGTAAACAAATCTCAGCCTCTTATCGGCTCTATGAATATGTTTTTTTATGACGCAAAACATAAAGAAACATTACCATATTACGATCAGTTTCCTCTCAGTATCATAGTCAAAGGCGCACCTGGCGGATTTATGGGTTTGAATCTACATTACCTACCACCTGTNNTGCGNGCAAAAATGCTNGATGGATTGATGGAAACTGTAAACAANAAAAGATACGATGANNCAACNNNNTTTCAAATTACATATAAAATGCTTCAAGCNACAGCTCGTTTAAAATTTTATAAGCCTTGTTTAAAGCACTATTTGTTTTCTCAGATAAAATCAAGACTTGCTCGAGTTGAAGCACCCGAGTGGGAGATCGCTACTTTCTTACCGACAGCGGACTGGTCAGGTTCATCGTCCAATAAAGTTTACAAAGATTCAAGGAAGATAATTTAATGGCTACTATTGATCAACTTAAAGGTCTCGTTTCTTCTAA
>PBVB01000078.1 GCA_002728075.1 Flavobacteriaceae bacterium | reverse complement strand
TTTTTTTTCATAATATTCAATTTTTTCTAAACTATCAATTTTATTGTTAATATTAGATTTGGATAATAAATTTCTGTAAGTATTATTCCACAATTGCAATTTATAATTATCAACCATTTTTGTAAGATTTTTTTGAATTGAGTCATGCAGATACAAAAGTGATTGACTGTAAACCAGGTTCTTAATTGCCCATTTATTAATTATTGATCTTGATATAACTACGCTGTCTTCATCAGATAATTCAGCATTAATTTCGTTTTCAAGATCAGATTGGTACAAAAAAATTGAGTTAACTCTGGCAACTTTTTTTCTTTTTTCAATTTGTTGAAAATTACTACAACTTAAAACCAAAATAAATATAATTAATATTCGCATATTGGATTATTTAATCAAACTTAAATAAATAAATAATAGTATACTCAAAATACAATTAAATAGTTGGATTATGTGAGTTTTTTTTTAATTTATAATATTGTCATAAATTGCAAAGAATTAAAGGATATGAGATTTGTATTTTTTTTGCTAGTATTTTTTAATTTTTTAAATATTGATTACAATAAATTTTATTCAATAAATAAAGAAAACTCTTTATTTGTTGAATTTTTTAAAATAAATCAAAANTCNANTGCAANACTAATCTANAANGATGGGTATNTNAATATTGAAGGNCTGAAAGGTAATGCTNATGTNTCTATNTATAGNATAATTGGAAATCAAATTGCTTTTTTTTCAAATGCCGATTTAAGNAATTTCAAAGAGCCAGTCCCCTTACAAANAGAAACAATGTATATNGCAAGAATTGAATTTTCAAGTAAAGTTTTGACTCATAAATTTTTTACNAGATAAAATTATCTAGANTAATTAGGAGCCTCTTTTGTAATCTCTATATTATGTGGATGGCTTTCTGTAAATCCCGCNGATGTTATTCTAACGAATTCNCCTNTGATTTTCANTTCATTNATTGTTTTTGTTCCACAATAACCCATACCCGCTCTAAGTCCACCCATCAGTTGTTGAATACTTTCGTAAATTTCTCCCTTATAGGGAACTCTTCCTTCAATTCCTTCTGGAACAAGTTTTTTTATATCGTCCTCTACATCCTGAAAATATCGATCTTTACTTCCTTTTTTCATTGCCTCTACNCTACCCATACCCCTATAGGATTTAAATTTTCTTCCCTCGTAAATAATGGTTTCACCTGGAGACTCTTTAGTTCCAGCGAGAAGNGAGCCAAGCATTACGCAATCAGCACCAGCTGCTATTGCTTTCGGTAAATCTCCAGTNTANCGAATTCCTCCATCNGCTATTANNGGNACCNNNGATCCTTTNATTNCNNTAGAAACTGACATAATTGCAGATAATTGAGGATANCCAACACCAGCGATAATTCTNGTAGTACAAATTGNNCCTGGTCCNATCCCAACTTTAACTGCATCTGCACCAAGATCANCTAAAAACTTTGCGGCTTCAGCNGTTGCAATATTTCCAACTATNACATCTAAATCTGAAAAGGAATTTTTGATTTCTTTTAATATATTTCCAACTCTTTTNGAATGTGCATGAGCTGTATCAATTACGATAGCATCGACACCTGCTTTTACTAAAGCTTCTGTTCGTTCAATTACATCATGAGTAACACCAACAGCAGCAGCCACACGGAGTCTTCCGAAAATATCTTTATTCGAAATGGGCTTGACAGTTTGTTTTGTAATATCCCTGTAAGTNATTAAACCAACCAATTTATANAAATTATCTACTACAGGCAGTTTTTCAATTTTGTGTTTCTGTAAAATTTCTTCTGCATCTTTTAATGAAGTATTAGGACTAACTGTTATTAGATTCTCAGAGGTCATTACTTCGTTAATGGATCTATTACCGTCCCTTTCAAAGCGTAAGTCTCTGTTTGTGACTATTCCATATAACTTTTTAGATTTATTTATTATTGGTATTCCTCCAATGTTNTTTTTTTTCATAGACTCCTTAGCATCTGATACTTTTGAGTCCAATGTGAGAGTTACGGGATCTAATATCATGCCCGACTCAGATCTTTTAACAAATCTAACTTTATTAGCTTGTTTTTCAATTGACATGTTTTTATGGAGAACTCCTATACCTCCCTCCCTAGCAAGTGCTATTGCCATCTTGCTTTCTGTAACAGTATCCATTGCAGCTGAAATAACTGGAATATTTAATGGAATATTTTTTGAAAAATTGCTTTTGATATCAACTTCTCTAGGTAAAACCTCGGAATATTTTGGAACAAGAAGTACATCGTCAAATGTAAGGCCTTCCTGGATTTTGTAAGTTGATTTACTTATCATTGCAACTAGAATAAAAATAGTTGCAAGCAAATTTATTAAAAAAACATTTAAATTGAGTTGTTTGCACAATCTTTCTTAAATATGATAACATTAGAGTTATTAAATCAATTATGATAGTATTATATAAAAAGCTAGTATTATTAAAATAAGTCCATTGATTGGTTTTAAAAATTCTAATTTNAAAATATTTGAAANTCTAGATGAAAAGTATGCNGTNAGTGAAAANATNACAAAAACCTGAATAATAAAAATTGAACACAAAACAATATATTGAAATGATTCTTTAATTTCTGAACTAAACAAGAAATTAGGAAAAAATAACCAAAAAAATAAAGCAACTTTAGGATTTGCTATATTCATAATTATTCCTTGTTTGTATAAATGTTTTGAATTATTTGGTTTTGGTTTATTTTGATTTTGAACAAAAACAAAATAAATTTCTACTACACCTTGATACAAAAAATATGTAAATCCAATTATTTTAATATAANATAGAATTATTTGCGAGTTAGAAAAAAAATTTGACCANCCAAAAATCAATATAAATGAATGAANTAAAAGTCCAGTTAANAGACCCATNATAAATTTTANAGAAGAATTGAATCCTTTCTGAAGGGNATACGAAATTAAAACTATAATATCTGGACCTGGAGACAANGTAATCAAAACAGATGCTACTATAAAAGTNAATAATTCTTGCATTGCTTTTCAATATAATTATAATTTTAGGATTTTAGCTTTTCAACTATATTTGCACATTATGGATAAAAATTCNGTTTTTTTTGATGAAGATTTGAATTATCTAAGAAAATCTTTGATTGAGCACCCATTATATAGTTCTATGAACAACCTGAGCGATATAAAAAAATTCATGGAAATCCATGTTTTTGCTGTGTGGGATTTTATGTCATTAGTAAAAAATCTTCAAATGAATCTAACATGTATNAATACTCCNTGGATTCCNTCTGAGAANANTTTAACAGCCAGGCTTATNAATGAAATTGTTTGGGGGGANGAAACGGATGTANACNAAAACGAAGTTGCNAAAAGTCATTTCGANATGTACTTAGATTCGATGAATGAAATNGGTGCAAATACAAATAAAATAGAACANNTAATNNGGCTTGTNAAACAAGGAAAAGATATTTTCAAAATTATTGATAGCCTTGATGTTTCAATGGAAATAAAAGATTTTTTGAATTTTACATTTTCTGTAATAAAAGACAATAAAGTACATGTTACTTCAGCAGTTTTTACTTTTGGAAGGGAAGATTTGATTCCAAATATGTTTATTGAGATTGTTAGAAAAATCAAACTGGAAAATAAGTCTGTTGAAAGCTTAATTTATTATCTTGAAAGACATATTGAAATGGATGGTGATCATCATGGACCAATGGCGATGAATATGATTACAAATTTGTGTGAAAGCAATGATAAGAAAATATTGGAGGCTTTAGACTCATCCAAATTAGCCCTTAAGAAAAGAATTAAATTGTGGGACCATATATACGAACAAATAAAGTAATTTTTTTAAAAAAATACGTATACTTTTTATTTGCGTACCTGTACACAATTAATCTTTTTTCACAAAGCCTAGACCTTAATACTTTTACCAACGATATCAATGAAAATGAACTAAAAAACCTTATATATGTATACTCTTCTGATTTTTTTAAGGGTAGGGAGACAGGGAAACTAGGTCAGAAAAGAGCTGTAAAATTTATTTCAGAATATTATGAATCGCTAAATATTAAGGAAGCAGACGGGACTGAAAACTATTTTCAAAAAATGGAACTTAAAATTTCTGGAAATATCGTTCAAACAGAAAATGTGGTTGCGGTTATTGAAGGCTCAGAAAAACCCAATGAATATATTGTTATTTCATCTCATTTAGATCACGAGGGGGAAAAAAATGGAGTTATTTACAATGGAGCTGATGATAATGGTTCAGGTACAATTGGAGTACTTAAAATTGCAGAAGCTTTTCAAAATGCTGTATTATCAGGTTATAGACCGAAGCGATCAATTGTCTTTTTACATTTAACCGGTGAAGAAAAAGGTCTATTAGGTTCAAAATATTATACCGATAATCCTTTGTACCCCCTAGAGAATACTATGGTTAATTTAAATATAGATATGATAGGTCGGATTGATCCTAAGCATGTAAATAATGAAGAAAGGTATATATATTTAATTGGAACTAATCTACTTAGCTCAGAATTACATGAAATATCAGAGTCAACAAACAAGAATACAACAAAATTATATCTTGATTACAAATACAACTATATAGACCAGTCTGAGTGTATTTATTACAGAAGTGACCATTTTCATTTTGTTAAAAATAATATCCCTGCAATATTTTATTTCAATGGTGTTCATGAAGATTATCATAAACCAACTGATACAGCTGATAAAATCGAATACGAGCTTCTAAAGGACAGAATAAAGCTCGTATTCTATACAGCTTGGGAACTTGCTAATAGAAACAAAAGTATAGAAGTTGATAAGAACGTTGATTATTCAGAACTTGTAAATTGCAGAAGATATCTCAAGTTATACAATCTATGAGGCTAATTTTAACTATGATTACCTTTTTAGTCTTGTTGACTAATAAATCTTTATCGCAAAATTTACAAAAAATAGATACAATTGAAATTGATACAATTTCAAACCTCAAACGTTTTTCATTTGGAGTTAAGTTCGGCATACCAAATATATTAGGTTTAACAAGTGAAGCTGTTTTGCCTATTTTTAGAAATAGAATTTCACCATATTTTGATTATAGTAGTTTCAAATTGAACCCAGATAAAACAAGTATTGATTTGAACTATACAGATTATGGAGTAAATATTTACATAAATTCTAAAGGTAACGGGCTATATGCATCTTTAGGTTCAGCGAATCTAAGTTCATTGATTTTATATGAGGAAATAGAGTTAACGGATGAAAATGGAAATAAAGGGTTAGGAAGTGCGCAGTTGAAAGAGAATATAAACACCTTTAATATTAAACTGGGAATAAAATCAAACTCAAAAATATTTTTTAGACTAGAAGTTGGATACGGAATTGGAAAAATACCAAATAACTTGAATTTGACTGGTAGTTTTAGTTATGAAAAAGATGGTATATCTAATATTTCAAATGGATCAAGTAACAAAAGTTTTCCAACAATACCAGGTATAGGAAAAAAGGGGATTATTATAGGCAATTTTGGATTCGGAATATCCCTATAAAAAAACCCCTCTAAAAAGAGGGGTTTCTTAAAATATTAATATTTAATTATTGAATATTCGGATTAGCTTGGATTTCCGAAATTGTTATTGGAAAAAATGCTCCTGGTGCCGTGGTTGCAACAGAAGTTGGGATCCAATACTCAGAGGGATTTGCAAATCTATAATGATCAGAAAGTCTTCTTCCTTGTAAAAACAAGTTAACTCTTCTAGTATGTAACAGCATCTCTTGTGCATCAATTTGTCCAGAATATTCAGTTAAACCGTCCATTGCTCTAATATGGTTAATGTGGGTAGTAAAACCTGCATTGTCCCCATTAGCCAGTGAATTTTCAGCTAATATCAAGTGCATTTCTCTACCAGTAGCAACAGGATATTCAGGAAACCTTCCAGCATTAGTAAATGCGGCAACATGTCTGTAAAGAGCCGGATCAGCAATATCATCTATAGGATCCATTAAACTTATTGTAGTTGAAGGATCTCCATCGTTTGGGGAATCTGGTCTTTTCAAATCTGTAGAGATAACATAAGTATCTGAAAGTCTCATTTCAAGTCTGTCATTTACCTCTCCTGCTACATCCAAAGCACCAATTGTTTCAGGAGCACTTGGATCAGTAATTAAATTGACACTAAAATCAGTTCCTAAATCGGCAAGGGCAGCTGCAGCTAAAGTAGCAGCATCTGCAGAAGAAACAAGTGGAGAGGCTGTATTAACAGGGTTAACTTTACCCCATATACCTTTAGCAAATGTAGCTCTTGCTTTAAGTGCGGTTAATTCTCCAGTTAGTCCTGCATTAAGTGCTAAAGCAGAATTGATGTATCCTAAAGCTGTATCGTAAAGAGAACTCATATTTGAAGCACCTACTGGTGGAGCAGCCTCAGTTTTGGCTGATCCAACAACAAAATCATCAAACATATCTGCGATAACTATATAAATTACTGCTCCGTACATGTAAGCTCTTGCTAAATCTGCCTTATTTGATGCAGAAAATGCATTTGAAGTACTGAACTCAACTCCTCTAGC
>PBVB01000077.1 GCA_002728075.1 Flavobacteriaceae bacterium | reverse complement strand
AAAAACTTTCCTTAATGGAATTAGTGGATACTTCACCCTACAAGCCAATAAAATTAACTTCTAAAGGAAAAAAATTTGCCAATGAAGTTGTTGCAAAACACAGGTTAATTGAATCTTTTTTAGTTGAGGTTATGCAATTTAANCCAAANGAAGTNCANGAAATTGCNGANGAAATTGAACANATTAATTCTCCTNTTTTTTTTAGTAAAGTAAGAAAGATGTTNAAACAAGANACAACAGATCCTCACGGGTCTAACATTCCNAANACNGATTTTTAAAGTTTATTGAAATATTCTTACATAATCAATAATCATTCTTTCTTCACTAAAGTCTTCAGGAACATTACCTCCTAAAACACCTCCAATAGCTAGATTTAACAACAAATAATGATTATTATCAAATGGCATTACATCCATATTTTTATGTTCATAAGTAATATTATTATTGAGTAGCCAATATATTTTCTCTTTGGTCCAAACCAGAGAATAAACATTGAATTCATTAGAATTTGAAATACTNGAAATTTTTTTCATTTCATCCTTTTTATTTGTAGCGGTATTATGAAAATGAAGGACATTGTATAGGTCTGATTTGTCCCANCCATTTTGNTCCATTATATCAATTTCTCCGCAGTATGGCCAAGGAGTTTNACCTNTNCTNTCACNNAGGTAATTCCCNATTTCATCGATGTTTGAACCTAGGGTCCAAATCGCAGGCCATGTTCCTTTTGAAGATGGAAGTTTTGCTNTAACNTCAATTCTTCCATACTTGAAATCAAATTTTGAATTTAATCTTGCGGAAGAATAATTCTTTGACGAATNATACATTTCAATGTCTTCTTTTAATGCTACAATATTTAAAAATCCATCCTTAACGAAACAGTTTTTTATATCTTCAGTGTAGTGTTGGAGTTCGTNATTAGCCCAACTCCCNTTGGCAATTGGTATTGTTTGAAGATGCCAAAGAGATCGATTNATTTCACCNTCGTAATTAAATTCATCTCCCCAAACCAAATTTTTAAAAACNGGNAATGAGTTTTTCTCTTTTTTTGGATTACAACAAATAAATATTAATGAGGTTAAAAAACAAAACAAAGTTTTTTTCATTTTATTGTGATTATTAAACATAATTTTGAAAGGCAAATTTATAACAAACATTTCTTTTACCACATAATAAGCACTTGAGAAACCTTTTAATTTACTTTTTACTTTTAAATACAACTTTAATCCTTGGCCAAGAGAACTTCACACCAAAGAGGATAACTGACAATCAAATCACGCTCGATGGTTATCTCAATGAGGATTTATGGTCTTCAGCCACAAAAGTTCCTTTTGATATTGAATTTAGCCCTGCAAATAACGAGCCGTCAAGAATAAAAACATTTGGATATATTTCTTATTCAAAAGAATTCATTTATGTAGGAATTGACGCAAAAGTAGATCCTAAAAATATTCGTGTCTCGGTTAGACAAAGAGATGATATGAATATGTTAAATGACGACTTCATTGCTCTACGTTTCGATACTTTCAGGGACGCCAGGAATAATATTGTTTTAGGTGTAAATGCACTTGGGAGTCAGCTTGATGCTAGGCAAATAAATGAAATTTCTGAAGATAAACGATATGACGTTTCTTTTAACATTAATTTCCAGTCATTTGGGAATATAACAGAAGACGGGTATCAAATTGAGATGAAAATTCCCTTCTCTGAGATTGAGTTTCCAAACGGCAGTGACCAAACTTGGCACTTTAACTTTTACCGCAGATATTTTGAAGATGGGAATGTAATCGAGTTAAGCAGCCAGATTAGAGACAGAGACAATCCTTGTCTAGTCTGTCAGACAACCGATGTTATAAAATTTAATGATATAACTATTAAAAAAAGGTTTGAACTACTACCATATTTATATAGCAATGTATCAGGAACTAGAAGTAGCAATGATCAAAAAATCAGTTTTAACAAGCCCAGTGGAAATGTAGGCATAGGACTTAATTTAGATATAAATAAAAATACCAGTTTAGAAGTCACACTCAATCCTGACTTTTCACAAGTCGAAGCAGATGTAACGCAGATTGATGCCAATTCCTCCTTTTCTTTAAGGTACCCTGAAAGACGTCCTTTTTTTAACCGAGGCACCGATTTGGTAGACTTTGTTAGTGGCACATTTTATTCAAGGTCAATTGTAAATCCCGTTTTTGCCTCCAAACTTTTTAGTCAATTTAATAAGTCAAGAGTTTTTCTTCTAAATGCCATAGATGAGAACTCACCCTACTTGGTAGGTGGTGAAGATCGCTCCTATGAAGGTTTTGGTGGTAGAAGCTTCGTAAATATATTAAGATATCAATACCTACTTGATCCTAAATCCAGACTGGGTGCTTTTACAACTAACAGACTATATAACGGAGGTGGTTATGGTCATTCAACTGGCCTAGATGGGTTATTCCTTTTTAGTAACAATTGGCGATTTAATTTTGAATATACTAAAAGCTTCACCCGAGAGCCAAATCAAGATTGGATTGATTCAGATGCAAAAATTTATGGAAAAACGGTAAGATTAGATGGAGACAATCTAGATGGCTATAGTTTGTATATGAGACTTTACAGAAACACAGAGCATTGGAGAAGCTACTTTTATTACAGAGATATTTCTCCGCAATTTCGAGCCGATGTTGGTTTTGTAGTCCAAAACAACAGAAGATGGACTACTTTTTTTCATGAATACATAAATATCTTAAATAAACCCGCACTTCAAAAATTTGGATTTGGAACTAAAATTGATAGGATTTTCACTTTTGATGCCTTTTATAAAGCCTTTAGTGCCGATTTCTTCACTGGATTTACCACTTTTGGTCGAACTGAATTAAAATATACATTGGACTATGATGCGGTAAAAACTTTTTTAAGAAGAACATATTATCACCTTCAATCCCATACATTTCTGTTAAGAGGAGCCCCTTACGAACAACTTAACTTTGAGCTAGAGTATACACTAGGGAAAGAATTATCCGTTAATGAGGAAATTCCAGAAGTGGGTAGGATACATAAAGCAGATATGAGCGTAAATTTTCAAATCAATGACAANTTTAATATAACNCCNCTTTTGAGGTATTCTCGCCTAGAAAATTTGTCAAAAAATGAAAATTATTTTGAGGGGTCAATACTTAGACTAAATTTTAAATATCAGTTTTCAAATTANTTAAANATAAGNNTAGTNGCTGAAAACAATTCATTTATAGATCAATTTTANATTCAACCCTTNATTCAGTGGAACCCNAATCCTTCAACTATTTTTTATTTAGGNGCAAATCAAAANACACTAGAAGAAATTGACGACATAACNTTTAGTNTNTTTCAATTTAANAGGTCACAGATTTTTTTNAAATTTCAATATTTGATAGGNTTNTANGGNTNAACCGAATNAATTANTTTCTAAANTGCCAAATTTCGTGCAANNCACCACCTTTACTATTTAATCCTTTGTGATACCAATCTTCTCCTCTNCGATCATATTCAAAAGGTAATANTAAACCAACCTTGTTATTGTCCCTAGAAAAGAATTGAATTTTTTCTGTATATCCTCCTCTTTGAGGATTATTTTCATATTCAGTATTATAGCTTCCTCCACCAGAGCCAAAAAAACGAAAATTGGATGTGTCAAAGGCTATCCATTGAAAAAACCCATCAATTAAAATTTTCATTGTTTTTCTTGAACGGTTTAAATCTCTTCTTTTTTCTCCNTCATCNGTTACNCTTCCTGCCATCAGCCATTTCCCCTGNAGCTTTTGTTTTGGTGAAGAAACTTTNTTCCATTTNTTNGTATTGGTATANANCATTTTCTTAATGCTGTCATTTTTAAAATTGGAATTGAATTCAAAATCAACATCCAAGTTTTTTTTACCAGAGTAAAATCCTCCTCTTGTAAATTTAAATTCTCCAGTTGAGGTATTAAATACCGTTTCCACTATGTAGGTTTTATCTTTTATAATTCGGTGTGTATCTGTCTGAACAACAAATTCATACACTTGGCCGTTTAAATTGTAAATAGATAATGCTATTATTACTAAACTTTTAATGTATGCTTTTTTCATTTTTTAAAGATATTAAAGATAAATAATAAAAAAACAGTGATTTATTAGTTATCTTTGCGGTTTAAAAAAAAATGAATAGGTCGGCAGTCTCACTTTTTCTTGTTTTTCTTTTGCTATTACCTAATCTGGCCCAAGCATTTCATGTTATAGAAGAACATGCAGATGAATATTTTTGCACAGAGAAAAGTACCCACATACACGAAGAATTAAACAAGTGTATTCTTGAATATACATTTACTAATCCTTTTGTCGACACTCATAAAAAAAATAATTTTCAAGTTAAACACCAAATCTTAACTGAAAAAACAATTTACAAGGATCAGTTTTTATTAAACAAATTTATTACAGGTAAAAATTTGAGAGCGCCACCTTATATCTCACTTTTTTCTAAATAAACTATAACCCTTTAATAAATAATAAAAACAAAAATTTAATAAAATGATAAATAAACTTAAAATTGCATATTCTGAGTATGCACTAAAAATATTTTTTACGCTACTTGCTTCATCTGTAATTTATAGCTGTAGCAATGATGATGACCCAGAAGATATACATGAACACGAAAATATAACTAGAGTAAGTATAGTTTTCGAAGAAGGCACTAATAGTGAGACANTCACTTGGAATGATGGTTCAACACCACCATCTATAACACTAGATGTAGATAAAGTGTATACTGCCAGTATTTATTTCTACGACGCTTCTAATCCTAACGATATTGAGGATATAACTCCTGAGATACGAGAGGAAGTTAATGAGCACTACATACTATATGAAAAAGCTGGAGTGTCAAATTTGACCATCACTTCTTCCGCTTCAGACGTATCTGGTTCAGATGGAATTCCTATTAATATGGTCACCGACTGGTCAACAGGTGGATCAGAGTCTGGCAATGTTGTTGTTCATCTTATTCATGAACCTACCAATAAAAATGGTACAACTAGAGCTTCATTTGGTGGAGCCACCGATGTTGAAATTAACTTTCCTGTCACAATTCAGTAGATTGAAAGTATAGAAGTATCAATTTGTATTGAAATTTAAAAACTGATCCTTTTTAATTTTCATAATNATAAAAAAGTNTCAATGAGGTATTTGTATATAATATTTTCATTGTTAGTGATTNATCAACTGTNTGCGCAGGATTGTAACTACTCTTTCATTGGAGAGGTTATAGATCTTCACTTAAATCATGGTCTTTCTGGTGCGAAGATTACTATTGACAAAAAATCTTTTGTGGTTTCAAACCAAAAAGGAGAATTTTCAATTGAAGGTATTTGCAAAGGAGAACACGAGCTAACAATAAGTCATCCCAACTGNAAAGTAATTACTGTAAANATTGATATTCCACNNNNAGGTNNAAAAAAAATNTATTTAGAACANCATATNACNGANCTTGAAGAAATTATAGTCTCTACGAATTNAAATAAAAAGGAAAGCCNTACTTCCATAGANGATGNAATTGATAGAGAAAAAATACTTGACTTCAAATCAAAAAATTTTGGTGATGTATTAGAACAATTGTCTGGTGTTTCTTCCTTTAAAATGGGTAACAATATCGTAAAACCAGTATTGCACGGATTAACTGGAAGTAGAGTAGGGATAATTAATAATGGTATACGCCTTCAAGATAATGAGTGGGGTGCCGACCACGCACCAAGTATAGACCTGTCGAATATTGACGCAATTCAACTAATAAAGGGAGTTGGAACCCTTAGATATGCTGGTGACGCTGTTGCTGGTTTGATTAAGACCAAATCAAGTAGGAGTCTAGTAATCGATTCCTTATACGGTTACGGTAGTATTGGATATACAGATAACGGAGAAGCAAATTATTTTATATCAAAAATAAAAAAGTCATCATCAAATGGAAATAATTTGGAAGCAACAGTTTCTTTAAAGTCCAATGGGGATTATGAATCTCCTAATTATTTTCTTTCAAATACTTCTGCGAAAAAGATAGCCACATCGGTTTCTTTCTCTAAAAATAAAATCACTAGGGAGTGGGGAGCTATGTATACTTTTTTTAGAAATGATATAGGAATACTAAAATCAGCCCATGTTGGTACTTTAGGCGANTTAGCTAGAGCTATAAATTCCCAGGATCCGTTAGTTATTAATCCTTATTCAAGAGAGATTGATAATCCAAAACAAGAAAATATNCACCATAATTTTTCANTTTTTTATAAAANCAGAACAACTAAAAACTTAAAATGGGATTTCCAATATTCNTATCAGTCTAATAACAGAAAAGAATATGATTTGAGNAGAGGAGAATTTCGNGACGTAGAGGCNCTTAATATNTTACTTCAAACTCATGATTTGCTTTTCGATACNTTTTATTCNAAAAATNAAGATTTTGTTTTAAAAAGNGGNNTATCATTNCAATTNCANGATAATTNTTCTAATCCAAGAACNGGAATNANAAGANTNATACCCGACCATAACAGATCAAAGTTTGGGGTTTATGGAATAACCGAATACAACTACTCGAGTGATTTTAAAATAGAATTTGGTACAAGATTCGACTTCGATAAAATTGATGCAAAAAAGTATTATAGAATTTCCGATTGGGAAGATAACAATTATAATGAAGACTTTTCATCTACTATCATAGAGGAAACCTCTACATTAAAATACTTAACACGTCAAATTCGAAACTTTTCAAATTTTTCGTCAACTTTTGGGGCAAAAAAGATTTTAAAAAATGGACTCAGTACGACAATTAACTTATCGTATT
Organism: Flavobacteriaceae bacterium; assembly: GCA_002728075.1. GTDB lineage: Bacteria > Bacteroidota > Bacteroidia > Flavobacteriales > Flavobacteriaceae > TMED96. The sequence continues at coordinate 14,003 of PBVB01000077.1, read as the reverse complement.
CAACAAGGTCACCCAACGCATCTGAATTATTTAGTGATGGTCTTCATCACTCACTAGCCACAATTGAGTTGGGAGATCTAAGGATGAAACAAGAAAAAGGATTGAAACTTTTATTATCTCTTGAAAAAAGCAATGACAGATTAAATTATTCTTTAACATTATATAACTCAAAAATTAAAAACTTTATAATACTTCAACCTACAGTAGATGGATTTGATCTTACTCGAAGGGGAGCATTTTTAAAAAGAAAATATAGAGGAATACCAATTGTCCACATGAGAGGTTTTGATTTTGATTTTGGAGTAAACTTTTCACCAACAATTGTATTTAAAACCTCATCTTCCTTTTTAGAAGCATTTGAGGATGATGGTACCCCACTTGTAGATATGCCACCCTTTAACTTAAGAAACCAATTAGACTTTACTGTGTTTAAAAGTAATCCATTACTTATTCGACTTAGTAGCGAATTTGTAGCCCAACAAAATAATTTCCCTTATCAAAATTTTATGTATAATTTCATTGAAGAAGGAGTAATACTTCAAAAAGAGGTTGATATAAGTTCTCCTCCATCTAGTTATAACCTTTTAAATTTTGAGTTGAAGAAGAATTTTTTTGGTAATCTAGATTTTAGAATTTATGTTGAAAATGTTTTTAACATCAACTACAGAAATTATTTGAATAGACTAAGATTTTTTTCATCTGAAGTAGGTAGAATCTCTGGAATTGAGTTAAATTATAATTTTTAAATATGTCAATTTATCTTTATTTAGCAATTGGAGTTTTACTGGGGGCGTGTGGATCTTATGTAGCAGAAAAAAGAGGGAGAAGTCAAGCAGAGGGTTTTATATTGGGTTTTTTGTTTGGGATAATAGGACTTATAATTGAAGCTTTTTTGCCCAAAAAGAACAACTAATTTTTTTTAAAAAATCTCATTAGCTTTGGTGTAGTTACTATAGCTAAAGTAAAGCCGCTTATAACAGTTATTAAACCCAACAAAGAAAATGCCCTTAAAGTTATCGTGTTAAAATTGTCTCTTCCTTCGTAGTCCATTGTATGTGTCATCCATAAAAAATCAAACCATCTCCAGCTCCTATGTCTTACAGATTGAAATTTGGCATCCAATATTGATACATAAGCTTTTAAATTATCTTCGGAATGGTACGATATAACGTATGCAGGGAGAAGTTTTTTTCTGTATTCATGATGTTTACCTACTTCGGTAATTTTTTGTATTGATTTAACATCTAGACCTTTTTTCATGTGTTTATTTGCAATATACAGTGCCTCATCTTTGGTTAGCTCATTTTTTTTTACCCCAGTTCTTGCGCTGAAAAGCAGTTTTTCATTTACCAGATAAAAAGGTTTTTTATTAATATCTCTTATTTCAATACTTCTAATTGGGTCTGAAAAATTAATTAGAGACGGACTAATTAAATTATCGAAAGCTAACGGTTTCATCTCTAGGTTTTTATAATGATCACCATGAATTTCATCTAGATTGGTCCAGCTAAAATACAAACCACTGATTGTCCAAAATAAAAATTGAATACCTAAAAAAATACCCAAATACCTATGGGCTTTTCTAATTTTTAGCGATAATTTTCTATTCATTATTATGGCAGATATAATTAAGCTTTATTGGCCTACACGAATAATATTATAAAATTAATTTATTTTTTAAAATCAAAGCTTATTATACATTTATAATTAAAAAACCCTCAATCTATAATTGAGGGTTTTTATAATTGAATTAGATTTTCAAATTAAATAAGATTTGAATCATCAATTAATACAATGCTNCTATGATCATGACCATCATGATCATCATGGTCGTGGTCATCATCTTTGTTACATGCTGACANTGCTATGAACATTGATAAAAANAGTAATGATATAATTTTTTTCATTTTTATAAATTTTAAATTTTAATAATTTTTTTGTTCTATTTATGATATATCTANAATAGGTGGGGCTCTTAAATACTTACCATTGAAGAATATATGAAAAATATTTCGTTTATAATTTAAATCTTTTTTTATGTACGTAAAAACAGGTAAGAGAAAATATAATAAGCTATATAAGCTGGTAAAAGGATTTTTGAAAATAAAATTTAAAATGCAAGACTGTTCATATTTATGGAAGTGAGTTTCATTACTTGTACAGTAATTATCATAATTATGTTCATTTGCAAGATGGGTTACCTGAATAACTGTTGGGAAGGAAAAGGATACCAATAAAAAAAATGAAATGTAGATCTTCAAATTTTACTTTTCATTTAAATTAACTAAAAAAAACCTATTTATCAATCCAGAGTTTAGATTTTTAAAAATGATTCTCCTATTTGGGGCTAAAATAATTTTTCTAAGCAGAATTTAAAATCATAAAAATTGACATAGACAACATAATTATATTTTCTATTAAAGTTGCTTCTGTCATGGGTAGTTTCAAATGTGTTCCCAAACAAGCACATTGAATAGTTTTTTTAGACAAGAGAGTTTTGGTCACACCTACTGTTGTTACTAAAAGAATAATTAATGAAACTATCAAAGCAACAATTATTTGTATTCTCATTAAAAACATTATACCTAAGACTGTCTCAACAAAAGGATATAAAAATCCATAAATTGGAATAACTTTTGCCAAAGGATCATACATTTTGAATGAAACAGGGAACCCCTTTAAATCCAACATTTTAAAAAAACTAAAGATTACAAAAAAAAGTCCCATAAAATCCAACATGAATTCATTCCAATTCCAATCCTTAAAATTTAATAAAATTGATGCGCTAGTTATATAACAAAGGATTAAAAAAAGAGGTTTTAATTGCTTTATTTTAGATTTCTTATTTGTTGAATCAGATTTAATCTCACTAAGCCTATCCGAGGAAGAAATTTCTTTATTGATAAAATATTTTTTAGGTATTGAATTTTGTAATGATTTTAAATCAATGTCATTATTTAAGATTAACGTTAATTCACCTAGTTTAATATCAGCATTACAGCTTTTAACTTGGTCTAAATGATTCAAACTANTTTCAATCGATGCTTTACAACTGCTACAAGTCATNCCTGTAATTTTGTATTTTCTNTTAATTGTGTTCAGCATCTTATTAAGCAAACCGTTTGTAAAACANTCTAAAAATTAAAAAAAGGAGCAAACCAAATGGACCAGCAAAAAGTGTAAAAATTAAAGGGATAATGAAAATAAAATATGGAATCCCTTTTTTAATTGAGTGATTAACTATCCAGCATCCCACAAAATAGTCAAATGCTAAATAATGAATCCATCCTGCTGCAGCTGACTCTTCTGTAGAGCTTTTAAACAAATCAAGTATTCCACCAAGGGAGGAAAAGTCTGCAGAAAAGAGACCATTTGTTTGAAATAAAAAATAAATATAGAAGGCACACAAAATAAAGGGGAGATAAAGTCCATCTATTAATTTTTTGGTAAATCTAGAATATGGGAATATAAACAACGGTACCCAGCCTAGCAATACAAGTAAATTAAGACCATTAAAAATATTTTCAGTTGTAATCATCCTATAAAATTAGAATATTTAAAAGAAAAAGCAGGTCCATCGACCTGCTTTGTAATCATTTTAAGAAGGAATGCTAAATAACTAAAAAAGCGTCATTTAGTCCATTCCAACTTGAATATTTTGTATTAGACATATGACACCTCCTTTTATGATTAAATTCTTAATAGCTGTTGTCCAGCTCTACCTACTCAATTGTAAATTTAAAAAAATTTACCTCTTCGATTTAAAAAAAAATGTTAAAAAACTATTTAACTATTTTTTTAAGTGTGAGCCCTTGAACTAGTATTGTAAATAAAACAACTGCATAGGTAAGAAAAAGAATCAACGACTTTCCTTCTCCTATCGAATCTGGAAGGTTCAATGCAAGTGCAATACTAAGACCACCTCTTAGTCCACCCCAGCTAATTATTAGAGCAGTATTTTTTTCAAACTTATATTTAAGAGATAGTAATTTAATTGCTGCAGAGACCCCAAACATCCTAGACAAGACGACAAGAGCAACTGTAATTACTGAAATTAAAATAAAACTTGATTGAAAGTCTTTGAAAACTGCCAATATTTCAAGGCCAATTAGTATAAATAGAATAGCGTTCAATGTTTCATCAAGTAAGTGCCAAAACTTATAAACGTAGTCCCCCATTGCTCTTTGAAGGCCATCTTCATTTTTATCAGTATCTATGTTTTGGTTTAAAAAGAGTCCCATAACTACAACTCCTAATACAGCTGAAAAATGGAAATGATGGGAGATAATTGGCAATAAAAGCACGAGTGATAATGTGACCAACACTTCTAGTTCTGTGTGCTCATTTTCTATATATTTTAAAAGTTTAAGCCCAAGGAATCCCATTAAAGCACCTAAAGCAACACCCCCAACAACTTCAGTCAAAAATAGTCCTCCTACACTAGAGATGGTTACATTTTCTACACCATCAATTTTAATATTTAAAAGAGTTAAAAAAACTACAACTCCAATACCATCGTTGAAAAGTGATTCCCCTGCAATTCTAGTTTCAGTTATAGATGGGAGATTCATTTTTTTTACCATTGCTAGTACGGCAATGGGATCTGTAGGTGCAATTAATGCTCCAAAAAGAAGACAATCAACATAGCTTAATCCTAAAGAATTAAGTCCCAAAAACTCTTGTGATACAAGCCAATGAAGACCAGTACCCACAGCAAAAGTAGAAAATACTACCCCAAAACTTGCGAGCAAGAGTATAGTCCATTTGTCTTTGAGTAGTTCATGGACATTAACACTCATTGCTCCAGCAAAAAGAAGAAATGGAAGCATCACATTGACCAGTAACTCACTGAAGTCGAACTCTTCTGTAATTTCAAGCACAGCAGTAAAAATATTAGGAGAAATAAGACCTAGAACGGTAATTAAAACAGACAGCGAAAGAGCAAGGACCATTAACCCAATAGTTTGAGGTAATTTCAATAATCTAATGTTAATTAAAGAGAAGACTGACGCTAAACAAAGTAAAATCGTTGATAATTCTAAAACTCCCAAAACGTATATTTTATTAAATATACATAAATAAAAATTTCTTTACCTGTTGCGTATAAGTTTAGTGATATATTTCCCAATCATATCAAATTCTATATTTACGTTATCCCCCTTTTGAATTTTTTTAAAATTTGTATTATTGTAAGTGTAGGGTATTACTGCAACTGAAAAACCATCTAATTTTGAGTTAACTACTGTTAAACTAACTCCATTTACTGCAATTGAGCCTTTCTCTATTGTAATATTATTGGATGTATTATCATATTCAAATTCATAATACCAACTACCATCTGTTTCTCTAACATTTAAACATTTTGCTATCTGATCAACATGTCCTTGAACATAATGTCCGTCTAATCTTGCGTTACTCTTCATAGCCCTTTCAAGATTAACGATAGAGTTTACTTTAAGCCCTCCTAGATTGCTTTTATCAAGAGTTTCTTTTACAGCTGTCACCTTGTAAATATCATTATCAATAGAAACAACTGTAAGACAAACTCCATTATGTGAGAGACTTTGATCAATTTTTAATTCCTGGGTTAATTTACTTTTAAAATAGAGATTAATGTTTCCTTTTTCCTTTTCAATTTTTTTTAAAATTCCCAAATCTTCTATAATACCGGTGAACATGATTATTGTATTGATTAAATTTGCTTTTAAAATTAACTAAATTAAAAGAATTGAATAAAAAAAAGCTTAAGGTAGGTATTTCAGTTGGCGATCCAAATGGTATAGGAATAGAAGTTATTTTAAAATGCCTTCAAAATCTTGAAATCTTAAGATTATTTAATCCAGTGATTTTTGCTAATATCGAAATAATTGAATATCAAATGAGGCAATTTAATATTAATTTGAAATTAAATTCAATTCAAACTTTTGAAAAAATCCGTACGGATAGAATTAATGTTTACAATATTTTTCCTGGTGACTTTAAACACTCTTTTGGGGAAGCCACTGTCCAAGGAGGTCAAGTTGCTTTAAAATCACTTTTAGCATCAACAAATGCTTTAAATTCTGGGGGAATAGAAGCCCTCGTTACAGCTCCAATAAATAAAAAAAATATTCTATCAGAAANGTTTAATTTTGTTGGCCATACTGAATTNCTTTCAAACTTTTTCTCCTCGGANTCTCTCATGTTTATGATAGGAGAAAACCTAAAAGTTGGATTGTTAACAGACCATTTGCCAATAGATAAAGTTTCATCCTCTATAACAAAAAAAACTCTGAGGCATAAAATTTTAAAAATGATTAAGTCAATGCAGAATGATTTTTTAATTCCAAGGCCTAAAATTGCAATTTTGGGTCTTAACCCTCATGCTGGGGACAACGGTTTAATAGGCACTCAGGACGAAAAAATCATTAAACCTGTTATAGAAATGTTGAACAAAGAAAACAATTCAGTTTTTGGTCCTTTCTCNGCAGACAGCTTTTTTGTAAAATCAAATCTTAATAAATATGACACAGTATTAGCTATGTATCATGACCAGGGTCTCATACCATTTAAAACTTTAAATTTTGGGTCTGGAGTGAATTTTACTTCGGGGTTACCAATTGTGAGAACATCACCAGATCACGGAACAGCTTACGATATTGCAGGTAAGGGTATTGCTTCTTGTACTTCATTTTTGAAAGCTTTATTATTAGCAAGGGAAGTGTTTAATAATCGGTTAAACAAAAAACTACTAGTATAGTTATATAATTTCGTTATTAACTAAATTTATTGATGCTATGAGTAATAGATTTCAAATAACAGATTACGACATTGTTTTTTCAGGTTTGAAGGAAGGTGAGCACAATTACATTTTTAATATAAGGGACACTTTTTTAAAAAATTTTAGTTTTAACGAGCTTAAAAATGTAGATATTAAAGTTAACTCTACTTTCACAAAGAAAAATTCATTAATGAAGCTTAATTTAAAGGGTAAAGGGAGTTATAAGTTAACTTGTGATATTTCTAATGAAGAGTTTTCTTATAAAGTAAATTCTGAGTTAAATTATGTTATAAAGTTTGGTGAAAATTACAATGATGATAATGATCAATATGTTATCATCCCTCGTAACAGTTATAAATTTAACGTGGCTAAATCAATCTATGAAATGATAGTGCTTTCAATTCCTCAAAAGAGATTGCATCCGGGAGTAATTGATGGATCACTAAATTCTAAAACAATGAAAATTTTAAATCAGCTTTCCCCTGGATCTAAAAAAACCTTAACAGACCCTAGATGGAATAAATTAAAAGATTACCTTTGACCAAAACCATAAAAAATGGCACATCCCAAAAGAAAAATTTCAAAAACACGCAGAGATAAAAGGAGAACCCACATAAAAGCTTCTAATCCTCAAATTGCTATTGATAAAGTTTCTGGAGAACCGCATCTTTATCATCGTGCTCACTGGCATGAAGGAAAGTTGTACTATAAAGGTAAAGTTCTTATAGACGAAGCAGAGATTACTCAAGGGTAATTTAATTTAACTCTCTATGTTATTAGATTGGATTTAAAATAAATAATTTATCTTCACACTAAGATATCTTTACAGGTATGAATATCAAGGAAATTCAAAAGCTCATTAAGTTTGTATCTAAGTCCAAAGCCAAGGAAGTTAGCCTTGAATTGAAAGATTTTAAGATTACTATAAAAACGGGAGATGATGTAAACAAAATTCAACAAACTCCATTAGCCCCCACCCAAAATCAACCCATTATAATAAATAAGGATGATTTGGTAACGGAAAAAAAACCAGAATCATTTGATGAAAAATCAGTTTCTATTAGGGATAAAGAGAATACAAATGAAAAACTAATAGCTGTAAAAGCACCTATTATTGGTACTTTTTACAGAAAACCAGCTCCCGACAAAGACCCTTTTGTTGAAATAGGAAAAGTTGTAAAAGAAGGAGATGTACTTTGTGTTATTGAGGCCATGAAGCTATTTAATGAGATTGAATCAGAAGTATCTGGTAAAATTGTTGAAATTCTTGTTGAAGATTCCTCTCCTGTAGAATTTGAACAACCACTATTTTTAATAGACCCCTCTTAAAAACAAAATTTATGTTCAAAAAGATTTTGATTGCAAATCGAGGAGAGATTGCTCTTAGGATAATTAGAACTTGTAAGGAAATGGGGATTAAATCGGTTGCAGTATATTCTACAGCAGATGCAGAAAGTTTACATGTTAAGTTTGCGGACGAAGCGGTATGNATAGGNCCACCCCAAAGTATTCATTCTTACTTAAAGCCTTCTAATATTATTGCTGCTGCNGAAATCACAAATGCTGACGCAATACACCCTGGGTATGGTTTTCTTTCAGAAAACTCAAAATTNTCCAAAATGTGCACAGAGCANGACATAAAATTCATAGGNGCTTCANGTGATATGATAAGTAAAATGGGCGATAAGGCTTCTGCAAAAGCAACTATGAAAAAAGCAGGAGTACCCACTATACCAGGNTCAGATGGAATAATACAANATCTNAAANCTGCTAAAATTACTGCNAAAAAAATTGGTTACCCCATTATGTTGAAAGCCTCTTCNGGAGGTGGAGGGAAAGGCATGAGGGCGGTTAATAACGATTTCGAACTTGAGAAAGCTTGGGAAAGTGCTAAACAGGAATCAATGGCGGCTTTTGGTGATGACAGCATGTACATGGAAAAATTTATTGAAGAGCCTAGNCATATTGAGATTCAAATTGTTGGNGATAGCTTTGGTAAAGCCTGTCATTTGTCTGAAAGGGATTGTTCAATTCAAAGACGACATCAAAAACTAACTGAAGAAACCCCTTCTCCTTTTATGACTGATAGTCTTAGAGAAAAAATGGGTAAAGCAGCTGTAAAAGCAGCTGAGTTTATTAAATATGAAGGNGCNGGCACGATAGAATTTTTAGTTGATAANAANAGAAATTTCTATTTTATGGAAATGAACACAAGAATTCAAGTTGAGCACCCAATAACTGAACAAGTTATAGACTTNGANCTNATAAGAGAGCAAATATCTGTAGCNGCAGGTATACCTATAAGTGGTAAACATTACTATCCAAAACTGCACTCGATTGAGTGTAGAATCAATGCTGAAGACCCTTATTCTGATTTTAGACCTTCACCTGGGGAAATAACTAATCTTCATATTCCAGGTGGACATGGAGTTCGTTTAGATACACATGTTTATTCAGGTTATACGATCCCTCCTTTTTATGATTCCATGATAGCAAAACTAATCACTACAGCACAATCTAGGGAAGAGGCTATTAACAAAATGAAAAGGGCATTGGATGAGTTTGTTATTGAAGGCATAAAGACTACAATACCTTTTCATAGAAAATTGATGGACGANCCTAAATATATCAGTGGACAATACACCACTAAATTTATGGATTCATTCAAAATGTAATATTANTTACTTATTAGATTATTTTTAATCATATGCTCTGCTATTTGAATTGTGTTTGTAGCAGCGCCCTTNCTTAGATTATCTGAAACAATCCAAAGATTAAAGCAATTTTGTTTNGAAAAATCTTCTCTAATTCTTCCTACGAAAACTTCATCTTTACCCTCGGCAAGTATTGGCATTGGATAAATACTTTCTTTTGGATTATCCTGAACAATTACACCACTTGTTTCGGTCAAAACTGTTTTAATTTCTTCACAGTTTGTTTTTTCTGCTAACTCAATATTTACAGATTCNGCGTGCCCTCCAAATACAGGAATTCTTACTGCTGTTGCGGAAATTTTTATACTCTTATCTGACAAAATTTTATGAGTTTCATTAACTAGTTTCATCTCTTCTTTGGTATATCCGTTTTCAAGAAAAATATCACATTGTGGGAGCGCATTTTGATAAATNGGATGAGGATAAGTCATAAACCCNTTGACATTATTTTTTTCATTTTCAAGTTGATCAATTGCAGCTTTACCTGTTCCAGTAACGGATTGATAAGTAGATACAATAATTCTTTTTATTTTAAATTTTCTGTGAATAGGTGCTAATGCCATAAGCATTTGAATTGTCGAACAATTTGGATTAGCAATAACTCTATCTTTTGACTCTAAACTGCTTCCATTAATCTCTGGAATAATAAGCTTAACTTGCTCATCCATCCTCCAAGCCGAGGAATTATCAATTACGTAGATTCCTCTATCTTTGTATATTGGAGCCCATCTTAGAGAAATTTCAGCACCAGCAGAGAATAGTGCAATGTCAATTTCACTACTCAAAGAGTTTTCTAAAGAAATCACTTTATGCTTTTCNCCTTTGAAANCAATTAGGTTGCCCTCAGATTTCTTTGAAGCTATTGGGATTAAGTTTGCTAATGGAAAATTCCTTTGTTCTAGGATATCTAACATTTTCTTTCCAACTAAACCAGTCGCGCCTACAATTGCTATATTCATCGATTTCTAAAATACTAATTTTTAAAACTCATAACATAAAACGAAAGAAAATCAATCAAATAAATTGTTTTTGTTACAAATAAAACACTTAAACAATCAATTTTTTTTANTAAAAAAAGATTCCCTGCTNAGAGCTTCATATTCATTANCNTCTCCAATTTTTATTTTTCTTTTATCTTTTGACTTTCTATTTGTGTAATTTGCCATTTCCCCTGTTTGATTACAAACAGCATGAAGTTTACAGACAAATTCAGCAGCAGCCATTAGATTCGGCATNGGGCCAAAAGGNTTGCCTCTAAAATCCATATCTAACCCAGTAACAATGACNCTTTTGCCTTTATTTGCAAGCCTATTACATATTTCGACTAATGAATCACTGAAAAACTGAGCTTCATCAATACCTATCACTTGATAGTTTTTGGATTTACTTAAAATCTCATTTTCATTTGAGACAATAACAGCTTCATATTTATTGTCATTGTGAGTCGAAATGTAATTACCATGAATTCTAGAGTCAGTCTTAGGNTTGAAAACNATCGTTTTAAAATTTGAGAGTTTAGCTNTTTTAATTCTTCTAATTAGCTCCTCAGTCTTCCCTGAAAACATAGAACCACAAATTACTTCGATAAAGCCAAAATTAGATTTTTCATTTAAACTATATTCTGTGAACATTTTTGTATTTTAAGATAATTAAAAACTAAATTTATATTATAAAAGAAGTAATAAGATAATCTTATTTTGCAAAATGATCGACGATTTAAAAGATGATTTAAAAAGCATTTTAAATGACTTAGAGAAAATTAATAAAACCTCTGATGTAGAGCAAATAATTTCTAAAATCCAAGATTTTTACAAAAAACTGATAATATTTCAATTTAAAAAAGAAAATGAAAATATATCAGATGGTTCGGATCAAAAGGGAGTAGACATGGCTATGGAAACTATTAATGACATAGTTGCTGAAATCCCAGATCAAACTACTGAAACCATCGATGATTTATTTTCATCAGTAGCAAATCCAGAATTTGTTATTAAAGAGACTAATGATAAGGAGAGTTTAAATGAATCAAAAAAACTAAACGAATCTTTGATAAAGGGTATTAAAATTGGTTTAAACGATAAAATTGCATTNACAACGGGCCTATTTGACGGAAATGGGGAAGACTTTTCTCGTGTTGTCTCTCAACTCCAAACTTACTCTTCGTGGGATGAAGCTTTTAATTTTTTAAATAATATTGTGAAACCAGACTACAATAATTGGGAGGGTAAGGAAGAAATTGAAAAAAGGTTTTTGAAGTGTATCGAAAATAATTTTTAGTAAATGGGTAAGCTTTATATAGTTCCNACCCCAATTGGAAATTTAAAGGATATTACACTAAGGGCGATTGATGTTTTAGCTCAAGTAGATTGCATTTTAGCGGAAGATACTAGAAAAACCAAAATATTATTGAAACATTATGAAATTAACACAATTACAAAAAGTTATCATATTTACAATGAACATAAAGTACTAGATGAAATTATTAATTTGTTGATTTCTGATAAAAATATTGCTTTAGTTTCTGATTCTGGATTCCCTTGTATATCTGATCCTGGATTCTTACTAGTTAGAGAGGTTATTCATAAAGGAATTGATGTTGAGTCATTACCAGGACCCACATCGATTTTTCCTGCTCTTACCCTAAGCGGGTTTCCAACAACAAATTTTATTTTTGAAGGTTTTTTACCAAAAAAAAAGGGTAGAAGCAAAAAGATTATAAAGCTTTCCAAAGAAACAAGGACTGTAGTATTATTTGAGTCTCCACACAGGATTATTAAATTATTAAATGAAATCAAAGATATTTGTGGTATAGAAAAAAACATTTCTGTATCACGAGAAATTTCCAAAATTTTTGAAGAGACTATTAGAGGAACTGTTAATGAATGTTTGTCACATTTTGAAAACAATGAACCAAAAGGTGAGTTTGTGATTTGCATTGAAGGATTAAAAAATTAAATATGCGATGGGAACCCAGACCAATTCCAAATGATGAGGCAATAAAACTTCTTCAAAGCCAGATAGGTATTTCAAGGAATACATCAATTATTTTAGCTCAAAGAGGGATAAATAACTATCATAGTGCGAAATCCTTTTTTCGCCCAAAGTTCAACAATCTTCACGATCCATTTTTGATGAAGGATATGAAATCTGCTACAGATAGAATTATAGAAGCCATTAATAATAAAGAAAAAATTTTAATTTATGGAGATTATGATGTAGATGGAGTTGCATCAACTGCACTATTAACGAATTTTCTAAGACAAAAAAGCAATAATATTTTTCCATACATTCCTGATCGAGAGACTGAGGGTTATGGAGTTTCAGTCAATGGAATCAAAAAAGCTATAAAAAAACAGGTTTCTCTAATCATTTCAATAGATTGTGGCATAAAAGCATTAAAAGAGGTAGAATATGCCAAAAAAAATAANATTGATTTTATNATTTGTGATCATCATTTGCCAGAANGTNAAATACCAAATGCGNTTGCCGTCTTNGATCCTAAAAGGGTTGATTGTAANTATCCATTTAAGGAACTTTGTGGATGTGGNNTTGGATTTAAGTTGATTCAAGCTCTCAGCTTAGAATGGGANATNGATACTCNACAACTAATTAATTATCTGGACCTAGTTTCACTTGCAACTGTTGCAGATCAGGTCCCCTTGTACGATGAAAATAGAATAATTACGTATTTAGGGCTCGAGCAAATTAATAAAAAACCTCGCCCAGGGATAAAAGCACTTTTNTCAGATTTTAAAGGNGATGAGATTTCCACTTCGACATTAGTTTTTAANTTATCTCCTAAAGTTAATGCAGCNGGTAGNATGAAACATGCAACNTTGGCACTTGAATTATTAATGTGTGAAAAACTTGAACANACNGTTAATCTGTCAGAACAGATAAGTTCAATNAATATCGAAAGGCGAGAGNAAGACAAAAAAACCACGGAAGANGCNCTTATNCAAATAAAANAGNAAGAAGAAGAATCATTTTCTTCTACTNTAGTTCATAATGANAATTGGCATCCAGGTATAATAGGAATTGTTGCATCNAGATTAATAGAAAAATATTANANNCCAACAATNGTTTTAACTAAANAGGGGCAATATTATATTGGTTCAGCAAGNTCNATAAATGGGTTTGATATATACAAGGCTTTAAAAAAGTGCAGCAATTTTTTGGAACAATTTGGAGGTCACAAATATGCAGCAGGGCTAAAATTGCATGAATCAAAACTCAAATTATTTAGAAGCGAATTCGAAAAGGTTTCTAGTAAAAACATATCAGAAAAACAAAAAATAAAAACCCTTATATATGATCTAGAAATCTCATTAAGTGATTTGAATTTTAAATTTTTTAAAATTATAGAACAAATGGAGCCGTTTGGGCCAAATAATTTGAAGCCTATTTTTTGTTCTAGAAATTGTGTAACAACATCTCAGACTAGGGCTGTAGGTAATGACAACAAACATTTACAATTATTCATAAAATCAAAAAATAAAATTTATAAGGGAATTGCTTTTGGCAGAGGT
>PBVB01000076.1 GCA_002728075.1 Flavobacteriaceae bacterium | reverse complement strand
TTTCTTTTTTATCCATTTTTTTAATGTCATTTTCCAACTGCACTTTAATTCTTCTTGCTTTTGTGACTGTCATATTTAGATCTCTAATATTTTTTTCTATTGACAATAAAAGTTCTTCTTGTTCTAAATATTCTGAGGGCTTAAAATTAAAATTTGGATCAGGTTCAATAAAAAAACTATTTTGATATTCTTTGTCTCCTATCTTCATTTTAATTTTATAATTACCTGGTGAAACAATTCCTGAGTTATAACCACCATATACAAAAACTTTTTCAACTCCTTCAAATGGTTCCCTTCTCAAATCCCAATTAAATCTATTAAATCCATATTTCGGTTTGAGATATTTTTTTTCTGTGGGTCCACCTTGCCATGTTTTAAATTTGACAGTATCTTTTTTATTTTCGAATTTTCTAATTACGATGTCATTTTTTAGAATTGAAATTTTAACATCAAGAGTATCAAAACCTTTCGGTATAAAATAGTCAATTTCTATACCAGGCAATGGGTTTTGACCTAAATTTTTCTCTACACTTTTTTCAATATATCCCCCAATAAATCTTTTAACATTACTTTCAGTAATAATTTTAGGCTCTTCTGGTACATTTAATTCTTGTAAGGGAGATAAGTTGTCTAAAACCCAAAAAGATCTACCTGCNGTTGCTGCAATCAAATCGTTATTTCTTATAAANAGGTCATTAATTGGTACTACTGGAAGATTAAGTTGAAGTTTTTCCCAAATCACACCATCATTTTTTGAGATAAAAAATCCAGTTTCGGTACCNGCATATAAAAGTCCCTNGATTTTTTTATCTGCTCTAACTACNCNTACAAAGTTATTTTCACCNTCTATTCCGTGTGAGATAAGTTTCCAGTTTTTTCCANAATCTTCNGTTTTATAGANGTANGGTNTCATATCCATAAACTTGTATCTCATTACTGNTATATAAGCTTTTCCTTCTTTGAACTCAGATAAATCAATTGAATTTATAATCCCCGGTTTTAGTCCTTTNGGAGTAATATTTANCCAATTNTTTCCACCATTTCTAGTAAGGTGAATAAGTCCNTCGTCGGTGCCAGCCCAAATCACATCACCGTNTTTCTTTGATATAGCCAAGCTCATTATTGTGTTGTAATTTTCACCTCCTGCGGCTTCGTTTGTATAAGGAGTACCACCTTCGCCATGTTTATTTTTTTCATTTCTAGTTAAATCACCACTAATAATTTCCCAATTATTTCCTTTGTCGCTGGACTTAAAAACAACATTCCCTGCATGATAAATTATGTTTGAATTTTGAGGAGATGTTAAAATTGGAGCATTCCAATTAAATCTATATTTAAAATCCTTTGGTACATTTCCAAGTGAAAGTTCAGGATACTCTTTTATTTGTTTAGAAACACCGGTTTCTCTATTCCATCTTTCAATAATTCCTTGGTAGCATCCTCCATAAACAGTTTTTGGATCTTTATCGTCAAATGCAAGAAATGCACTCTCACATCCTGCTACCGAGTACCAATCCTTCCAGCTAATTCCTCCCCCGTATGTTCTATTTTTAATACCAATAGCTGAATTATCTTGTTGTCCGCCATAGACATGATAAGGAGTTTGAGAATCTGCTATAACTCGATAAAATTGAGAGGTAGGTTGATTTTTTTGTGTACTCCAACTTCTTCCTGCATCTGTGGTTATATTTGCGCCTCCATCATTAGAATTAATCATTATATTACTGTTCATTGGATTTATCCATAAATGATGATTATCCCCATGTGGTGTATCAACCTTTTTAAAGGACTTTCCACCATCAATTGATTTCATAACGGGAGCATTTAATACATATACCGTATTTTCATCTTGGGGATCAGCAAAAACCTCCATATAATACCATGAACGGGCAATATTTATTCTCTCATTGTTTACTAATTTCCAATTTTCCCCCTTGTCACTTGATTTGTATAATCCACCTTTTTCACCCTTTGCTTCTAAAATAACATAAACCAAATTAGGATTNGCTCTAGAGACAGAAATACCNGACTTTCCAAATTCTTTTGGAAAACCATTTTTTAACTTAATCCAGGTTTCTCCTCCGTCAGAGGATTTATAAATTCCTGAATTTTTTCCTCCTGACCTTATTTGCCACGGCGTTCGAGAATGTTCCCACATAGAGGCGTAAATTACCCTCGGATTAGTCATATCCATNCTTATAGATGAGGCACCTACATTTTGATTAACATACAAAACTTTTTTCCAAGTATTACCTCCATCAACCGTTTTAAAAACACCTCTGTCTTTGGATGGTCCATATTGAGAACCCTGAACAGAAACAAAAATTATTTTAGGATTTTTAGGATGAATTATAACATCTGAAATGTGATATGAATTTTTTAAACCTATGTGATCCCATGATTTCCCTGCATCGGTTGAAATGTAAACACCATCTCCCATTGATGTCATAACACCTCTTGCAGCATGCTCACCCATACCAACAACAACAACATTCTCATCGGATTCAGATACAGCTATTGCGCCTACTGTACCAGTTTTAAAAAACCCGTCTGAAATATTATTCCAGTTAATTCCGTAATCCTNCGACTTCCATACACCACCTCCGGTACTTCCCATATAAAAGACATTTTCTTTCTGAATCAAACCACACGAAGCAACACTTCTTCCACCTCTAAAAGGGCCAATATTTCTCCATGACAAATTATTGTAGGTGACTTTTTCAGTGCTTAANTTTTGTTTGTTTTTCTTTTTTTGAGAGAAAGAATTAAATGAAAAAATAAATATGAGTATTAAAAGTGTATAATTTTTATTTGCCATTTCAGTAGAAGAGTTAATTTTAATTTAAAGTTGATAAGTTCGNAATAAATAAAAATAAATAAAAATGAATAAAATTGCCTNTTTCTTGTTGNTATTTAATATTCTTTTTTTTGGTTGTGAATCACAAAAAGATAAAAGTTTCATTGGTGTAAGTTATACCCAAGATTTATCAACTGAAAAAAATTTTGATGGAAGACTACTACTAATGTTTAGTAAAAAATTAAAACCTGAACCTAGATTCCAAATAAATGATAGTAAAAATACTGGAATTATTGTTGGAATTGATGTGGAAAATTGGGAGCCTGGAGAGGTAATAAAATTTAACCCAAATTTATTAGCATATCCGATTAATCAACTTAAAGATTTACCGGATGGTGAATATTATGTTCAAGCACTTCTTCACAAATACGATACTTTTAAAATGGCATCGGGCTTTGAGTTAAAGCTACCAATGGATCAAGGCGAGGGGCAAAAGTGGAATATCAGTCCTAAAAATTTATACAGTGANCCTGTAAAAATCAAAATCCAAAAGAAAACAAGCTTTGCAAAAATTGTTTTAAATAATGAAATACCAGAGATAGAACCAATTAAAGATTCAAAATATATAAAACACGTCAAAATCCAAAGTCAGTTGTTGTCTAAGTTTTGGGGAAGACCAATGTTTTTACAAGCAAATGTTTTGTTGCCTAAAGATTTTAAAAAGACAGGTTTAAAAAGATACCCTCTTATGATTTTCCATGGTCATTTCCCTAATACATTTAGGGGATTTAGAAATAAGCCTCCNGATGCTCCAAAAATTGATTCTNTATTCAATGAAAGATTTGGAATTACTGGATATAAATTCATTCAACAAAAAGAGGCATATAATTTCCACAATAGATGGCTTTCAAAANGTTTTCCAAGATTTATGGTGATTGAAATTCAACATCAAAATCCTTACTATGACGATTCCTATGCTGTTAATTCTGCGAATTTAGGTCCCTATGGTGATGCTATAACATATGAATTGATTCCGCATATTGAAAAATTGTTCGATGGCATAGGAGAGGGATGGGGTAGATTTTTATATGGTGGTTCTACAGGCGGATGGGAGGCTCTNGCAGCNCAAGTATTTTACCCAAAGGAGTATAATGGATGCTTTGCGGCTTGTCCCGACCCAATAGATTTTAGGGCTTTTACAATTGTTGACATTTACAAGGATAAAAATGCCTATTTTGATGAAGGAGAATTTACGAGGAACTTAAGACCTGGAATAAGGGATGGAATAGGTAGAATTAAGGCGTACTTAAAAGACATTAATAGAAGAGAGTACATTCTTGGCACTAATGGCAGATCAGGTGATCAGTGGGATATTTGGCAAGCAGTTTATTCTCCGATAGGCGAAAATGGATACCCAAAACCAATTTGGGATAAGCTTACTGGTGAGNTTGACAAAAATGTTGCGAATTACTGGAAAGAAAATTATGATTTAAGATATATAATGGAAAGAGATTGGAGCAAAATAGGTAAAGACCTAAAAGGGAAAATAAATATTTATTGCGGTGATATGGATAACTATTATTTAAATAATGCAGTGGTTTTAACTGAAAAGTTTTTAGAACAAACTAAAAAACCATATTATAGTGGTGAAGTGGATTACGGCAATGGAGCAGAACACTGTTGGAATGGAGATCAAGAAAATCCTAACCATATCTCAAGGTTGCGTTACAACACAATGTATCTAAATAAAATTAAAGAAAGAATTAAAATAACTGCACCTAAAGATAACAACCTTATTAATTGGGACTAATTATTTTTTTTTAAATAAAATTGTTTGATTTTATTATTCACACGTGATATTAAAACATATTTTTTTTATATTTAGCCCTCAAATTATAGATAAAAAAANNTTTCATGAAAAAGTCATTTGTTTTATTAGTTACTTTCCTAATGTTCTTGGGTGTTTCTAACCAAGTTTATTCTGCNGTAGGTTATAGTTTAAACACAACAATTATTCAAGATAGTGATGAGATGGAGGTATCGGAAGATTCAGCTTCTTTTACTCAAGAATTAAAAAAACGTTTTATTGAAGGCGGACCAAGCTTTATGGGCATCGTTTTAATCTGTTTAATCTTGGGGTTAGCTATCTCAATTGAGAGAATCATATTTTTAAATTTAGCTTCAACTAATACTAAAAAGTTGACTGAAGGCGTTGAAGAAGCCCTTTCAAGTGGTGGGGTAGACGCNGCAAAGGAATTATGTAGAAACACAAAAGGACCGGTTGCGTCCATTTTCTANCAAGGTTTAGATAGAGCTAATGAAAGTGTCGAAAGCGCTGAAAAGGCNGTAATTGCTTANGGAGGAGTTCAGATGGGTCAACTCGAAAAGAATGTGTCTTGGATTTCNTTATTTATTGCTTTAGCTCCNATGCTCGGTTTCATGGGAACAGTNATNGGGATGATTCAAGCATTTGATAAAATTGAGGCCGCAGGTGATATGCAGCCATCATTGGTTGCGGGAGGTATTAANGTNGCTCTGCTGACTACAGTTTTCGGATTAATAGTTGCAATAATTCTCCAAGTCTTTTACAACTATATAATTGCTAAAATTGATGCTATCGTTAACGACATGGAAGANGCTTCCATTTCTCTTGTAGATATTTTGGTTGCTAACAAAAAATAAGTCCATGAATTTTCAATTAATAGTAAAAATCTTATCTGCAATACTTGGTCTTTCAGGANCAATTTGNTTGTTNATTGTTATGGGTTCGGGAGATGAGACAATTAAANTGAACGCTTCTCANGGNGATTTTTCANTNGTTAGCCCNCTAATATCAATAGCTCAAGTTACACTTTTTTTAACCGTCGCTGCNACTTTAATTTTTTCCTTAAAGGCTTTATTTGCTAANTCTGAAAAACTTAAAAAAGCGCTTATTTTTGTTGGTATTTTTGTATTCATTGTTGGAGTTGCATATGTCTCCTCAAGTGGTGTTGAAACTCCACTTAAAGATGGTAAATTTTTATCAGAATCAGGTTCTCGATGGGTAGAAACAGGAATTAGGACTTTCTATATATTGTCAATTTCTGCTATATTGTCAATGGCTTTCTCTGGTGTTAAAAGGTTAATCAAATAAACTTATGGCTAGAAGAGCTGCACCTGAAGTTAATGCTGGGTCAATGGCCGATATTGCCTTTTTATTACTCATATTTTTCCTTGTCACTACAACTATTGAAACTGATTCGGGAATTAATAGAAAATTGCCCCCAACAGANGAAATTGAAGACCCACCAATTATAAAAGAGAGAAATATTTTTACTGTTGTAGTTAANAAGGATAATAGATTATTAGTCGAAGAAGAATTAATGGATATTAGTGAGTTAAGGCAATCTGCAATTGAATTTTTAGATAATGGAGGGGGAANGGGTGACGAATCTTGTTCATATTGTCAAGGTAAACGAAATCCTAAGTCATCCGACAACCCAGAAAAAGCNATTATATCACTCAAAAACGATCGACAAACCTCTTACAAGGCATATATTGCTGTTCAAAATGAACTAGTCGCAGCTTATAATGACCTTAGAAACAGAGAATTTANTAGAATATATCCTATGATAGGAATTAATTTCATTGATGCNCAAAAAAGATANAGTGANCCTAGAACAAATTTAGATGAAAAGCAAAAACTTAAACCTCTCTTAGATTCNATAAAAGTTTTGTTTCCGCAAAAATTATCNGAAGCTGAACCAAGTAAAACNAATTAAAATATATGTCAAAGTTCAAAAAAAATAAAAAAGGTCTTCCAGCAATATCTACAGCTTCATTACCTGATATTGTTTTTATGCTTTTGTTTTTCTTCATGGTAGCAACTGTTATGAGAGACAGTACATTAATGGTAAAAAATACTTTGCCTGCTGCTGATCAAGTGCAAAAGTTAGATAAAAAAGATCGTGTGATGTATATNTATGCTGGAAAGCCTTCGATGAGATACCAAGATAAATACGGAGCTCAAGCAAGAATTCAACTAAACGATAAATTTGCTACTGTTAGTGATGTAGCAGCTTTTGTACTGGCAGAAAGGGCCTCAAAGAGACAAGAGCTTCAAAATGTTTTAACAACGGCTCTTAAAGTAGACGGTGAAACAAATATGGGTTTAATATCAGATATAAAGCAGGAATTAAGGAAGGTTAATGCACTTAAAATTAACTATACCACTAGGGTAGGTGATTATACCCAAAATTTAGATTAAATATTTAAACTTAATTATTTCCATAAATGTAGGTAATGAGATTAAAGTTACTTATCACTTTTTCTTTGTTTAACATATTAAATGGTCAGGAAAATAAAAATCTAAGCTATAAAGAAGATCAAATATATTTTAATTTNAATTTTGATTTCCAATTAAAAAGTATTGAGNATTATCAACAAAATGGTTTTTCAAGAAGTTTTAATATTGGCTTATTAAAAGATATTTCATTAAATGAAAAAGGNAATAAGGCTTTAGCTTTTGGTTTAGGTTACGGATTTTCGAGATTAGTAAGCAACCTTGACGTTGCAGAGAATTTAAATTTTATTATTCAAAGTGACTCAGCACTAAGAAATAGGCTTTCCTATCATTCAATACAATTTCCTGTAGAATTAAGACTAAGGACTTCCACTCTTGAAAGTTTTGCATTTTGGAGGGTTTACCTTGGGTATAGATTGAATTATAATTTTTCAGCTAAATACAAACCATTTTTTGGTAGAGAAACTGAATTAAAAAACCAAGTTAGTGAATTTTCACATTGCTTATCGCTGTCTTTAGGTTTCGATACATGGAACATAAGGTTTGAAACTGGACTTTCGCCGGTTATAAAAATTTCCTCCAATTCAAATANTATTAATAATAATTTTTATGTTTCAAGTATTGGTCTTGTTTTTTATCTATTATAATTCTCTTCTNAATCTTGCAACTGGATAATTTAATTGTTCTCTATATTTTGCTACAGTCCTTCTGGCGATAGAATAACCTTTTTTTGAAAGTTCTATTGATAAATCCATATCTGAAAAAGGATTTTTTTTATTTTCACTTTCAATAATTGANTCTAGAATATTTTTAACCTCAAAGCTAGATACCTCTTCTCCTTCCAAATTTTTTAAAGATTCAGAAAAAAACTTTTTTAATAAAAAAGTACCGTAGGGGGTTTCTATATATTTACTGTTTGCAACCCTAGACACTGTTGAAATNTCCATATTAGTCTTTTCAGCAATATCTTTTAAAATCATAGGCTTCAACTTTTTTTCGTCTCCCGACAAAAAATATTCTTTCTGAAATTTAACTATTGCATTTATTGTTAAACTCAGTGTTTGGTGTCTTTGAGTTATTGCTTCAATAAACCATTTGGCAGCGTCCAGTTTCTGCTTTATGAATTGAACTGTTTCTTTTTGTACATTAGACTTAATTTTTGAGCTTTGATAGCCTTTCAACATTTCTTTGTAATTTGTTGATATATGTAAATCCGGAGCATTTCTTCTGTTTAAATTAACATTAATGTGATTCTCATTTACATTTAAGATAAAATCTGGTACAATATGATTATTTTCTGAAAATGAGGAAATAGATCCTCCTGGTTTAGGATTTAACTTTTCAATTTCATTTAACCCTTTTTTTAGCAAATCTTCATCTATATTAAACTTCTCTTGCATTTTTTTGAAATGTTTTTTTGAAAATAAATCAAAACCATTGTCGATTATTTTTGAAGCAGTAAAAATATCGTCTGATTTGGGTTTTCTTTTTAATTGTATAGATAGACATTCTTGGAGGTTTCTCGCAGCTATTCCTGGCGGTTCAAGACTTTGAATCATATGTAATACATTTTTTATCTCTTTAGAGCTAATAATTTCGTTTTGAGTGAATGCAATGTCATCAACAAGTTCTTCTATAGACCTACTTAAATATCCACTTTCGTCAATACTGCCAATTATAAATTCAGAAATTATTTTTTCTTTTTCCGAAAGAATCAAAACATTAGTTTGATTTTTCAAATTTTCGTGTAAACTCGTGTGACTCGAGATTGGTGTATTTTTTTCCTCTTCTTCAGAACTATAATTAAATGAATTAAGTTTATATGANGGTATTTCATCGTCACTTAAATAAGCTTCAATATCCATATCGGTATTTTCAGAATAATTTTCTGAAAAATCTTCGTCCTGTTGATTCTCAAAATCAGATAATTTTTCTTCAATACCACTTTCGAGTGCAGGATTTTCCTCAATTTCATTTTTAATTCTTTGTTCAAAATCTAGTGTGGGCAATTGAATTAACTTCATCAACTTAATCTGTTGAGGAGAAAGTTTTTGAGATAACCTGAAAGTTAAATTTTGTTTTAGCATATACCTAAAAAAACATTACCAACACAAAATTACTATTTCTTTAAAATAAAGCATTATTTGGAGTTCGAGGAAATGGGATTACATCTCTTATATTAGTCATCCCAGTANCAAACAAAACAAGACGCTCAAACCCTAACCCAAATCCACTGTGGGGAACAGTTCCAAAACTTCTCAGCTCCTNGTACCACCATAAATCTTCACTTGAAACACCAAATTGATTCATCCTANTTTTTAAAATATTTATTCTTTCTTCTCTCTGAGATCCACCGATAATTTCTCCAATACCTGGAAAAAGGACATCCATGGCAGCGACAGTTAATTTGTCATCATTTAATCTCATATAAAACGCTTTACTTTTAGATGGGTAATCAAAAATAACCACAGGTTTATTAAAATGTTTTTCAACTAAATATCTTTCATGTTCGCTTTGAAAATCCATTCCCCAATCTTTTACTAGAAATTTAAATTTTTTCTTTTTGTTTTTAGAACAATTTTTAAGAATTTCAAATGCATTGGAATAGCTAATTCTTTCAAATTCGTTGTCAATAACAAACTTTAACTTATTAGTTAGCTTTAATTCATTTCTTTCATTTTTTGGTTTATTTTTTTCCTCATTGTATAATCTTTCCTCTAAAAAACTTAAATCATCTATGCAATTTTCAATAACAAGACTTAATATATATTTTACAAACTTTTCTGCTAGGTTAATGTTATCTTCCAAGCTAAAAAAAGCCATTTCTGGCTCGATCATCCAAAATTCTGACAGGTGCCGAGTAGTGTTAGAATTTTCTGCTCTAAATGTTGGTCCAAAGGTGTATACTTTTCCTAAGCCTAAAGCGTAGGACTCTGCCTCTAATTGACCCGAAACTGTTAGGTGTGTTTTTTTCGAGAAAAAATCTTTTGTAAAGTCAACACTATTTTTTTCTAATGGGGGAGACTTTGGATCCAGTGTGGTAACTCTAAACATTTCCCCAGCCCCTTCTGCGTCATTTGATGTAATTATTGGAGTGTTAACATATTGAAAATTCTCTTCTTGAAAAAACTTGTGAACTGCATATGACAGCTTGGATCTAATTCTCATAATTGCACCAAAAGTTGATGTTCTTATTCTTAAGTGTGCATTTTCTCTTAAAAACTCAAAACTATGTTTTTTGGGTTGTATAGGGTATTTTTCAGCATTAGATTCTCCATATATTTTAATATTTTCAACTAAAATTTCAACTTCTTGGCCGCTACCAAGACTTTTTACTAGTTTACCATTTATTGAGAGGCTTGTCCCAGAAGTAATCTTCTTTATTATTGATTCATCAAAATTTTCAAAATCAATTACGCATTGAATATTTCTAACCGCACTTCCATCATTTAGAGAAATGAATTTATTAGCTCTAAAGTTTTTAACCCATCCCTTCGCCGTGACTAACTGATTTTTTGGTTTGAGTTTTAAAATTTCTTTAATAAGCAGAGTCATCTAATAATTTTTTCAAATATACATTTTAGATGTTATTTAATTAATCTAATTTTTAACAAAAGAATTTATTTAGATTATTAAGTCTTTATTTTTGGCTCTTTGATTACTTTTTCATTGGATATAGTTTTCTTAAGAGATATTAGAAGAGATGGCAACAAAATTAAATTTGATAACATTGCAATTAAAAGGGTCAAGGAAACTAAACCTCCTAGAGCAACTGTACCTCCAAATTCTGAAATCATGAATACTGAAAATCCAAAAAAAAGCACTACAGATGAATAAAACATACTAACACCTCTTTCTCTTAATGCATTATACACAGATGGTTGAATTTTCCAATTTGAATCGAAAAGTTCTTGTCTATATTTAGCTAGAAAATGAATGGTATTGTCAACTGAAATTCCAAAAGCAATACTAAAAACAAGAATAGTTGAAGGTTTAAGTGGTATTCCTGCAAATCCCATCATCCCTGCAGTAATTAATAGGGGGACTATATTAGGAATTAGAGAAATAATAATCATTTTGAAAGACCTAAACATATATGCCATAAATAGTGAAATTAATAAAATAGCAAGNGCAAGAGAAATCACAAGATTTTTGACCAAAAATTTAGTTCCTTTTAAAAATATTAGAGATTTGCCTGTTAAATTCACATTGTATCTGTCTTTTGGGAATATTTCATTAATTTCTCTTTTAAGTTCCTTTTCTATTTCTTCTATTCTAATCGTGCTAATATCTTTCATGAATGTTGTTATTCTTGCTATTTTATTTTCCTTATCTACAAAACTATTGGTAAAACTTTTTTCANTTTCAGNCGTATAATTCTTAAAATACGACATAATAAATCTATTTTCTTGTGAGGAAGGAAGTGAAAAATAGTTTGGATTTCCATTGTAGTAAGCTTGCTTTGCAAATTTAACTATTTGAGTTACTGAGTTTGGACTAGATAATTCAGGAATTTTTTTTATCACATTTTCAATTTTTTCTAGTCTTTTTAATGTAGATAATTTAAAAACACCATCTTTTCTTTTAGTGTCAACAATTATTTGAAGCGGAACGATTCCNTTAAATTGTTCATCAAAAAAAACAATGTCTTTAAAAAANNCTTGTTTTTTAGGCATATCATCAAGCATACTACCTGAAATATTAATNTGATATATNCCAATTATGCTAAGAATAATTAAAATAAGAGATGTTGTATAAGTATTANTTTTTTTATGTTTTACTATATGCTCTAATATTTTTATNAATTTTTNAATAGTTTTATTTTTCAAATGNCGTAGATGTTTTTTATTGGGAGCTTTCATNAAGCTATATAGAATAGGTATTGTAGTAATTGATATTAAATAAATCCCAATTATGTTTATAGAAGCAATTATTCCAAATTCTTTTAGAAGTTTGCTCTCTGTCAAAATGAACGTCGNGAAACCACAAGCAGTTGTCAAGTTCGTCATTAAAGATGCATTTCCTATCCTTATAANAACTTGTTCTAGAGATCTTGACTGGTTCCCATGCTCATTAACTTCTTGCTGATATTTATTAATTAAAAAAATGCAATTTGGTATTCCAATAACAATAATTAATGGAGGGATTAATGCAGTCAAGACAGTAATTTCAAATCCTAAAAATCCTAATGTTCCAAAAGACCATGCGACACCTATTAAAACAACTAAAATAGAAATCAATGTTGCTCTAATTGATTTGAAAAACATAAAAAATATAAATGAGGTTACAAATAATGCTGTTAAGACAAAAAGTCCTATTTCATCAAGTATGTTTTGAGCGTTTAACGTTCTAATGTATGGCATACCAGATTTATATATTTTCACATTGTTTTTTTCTTCAAAATTTTTTACAAGAGGAATAAATTTATTTAGAATAAAATCTTTTCTTTTGGATGTGTTTACAATATTTTTATCCATATATATCCCCATCCTTATTGAGCCTGTTTTCTTATTTAAAATTAAATTTTCATAAAAAGGCAACTCCAAAAATAATTTTTGTTTTAAGGTCAATGTGTTAAATGAGTCTTGCTTTTGTGGATTAAAAACTGATTTGAGTTCAAATCTCCTTAATTTTTGATTTTTAACTATCTCTTTTAAATTATCAAAGGACAAAACATAATCGATTTCAGAAAATTTTGTGATTTCTATTCTTAATTCTTTCCACATTTTTAATTTTTCCTGAGAAAAAAAGTCCTTATCTTTTATTGCTATGACTAAAAGATTGCCTTCCTCACCAAAAACTTTAACGAAATCTTTATACCGTATATTTTCTTCATGTTTATCTGGAAGTAAATTTGCTTCAGTAAAGGTAAACCTGATATGTTTCCACTGAACTATCCATAGGAAAGTTGATAAAATTAAAACCGATAATATTAAAAATCTATTATTTAAAATTAGCTTTGAAATAGTCCTCCAAACTCCCCATTGATGACTCGCGTTTTTCATTTACAATGGGATAATTTCATACTGTCATTATTTCTTTTTCCTTCACTTTTAAAACTGAATCGATTTTCGTTATAAAATTATCGGTTAATTTTTGAATATCTATCTCGTAATTTTTTTTCTCATCATCAGAGACATCGGTTTTTTTAATTTCATGATTAGAATCTTTTCTAATATTTCTGATTCTTATTTTTGAATTTTCTGATTCATTTCTCACAATTTTGACTAATTCTTTTCTTCTTTCTTCAGTTAGTGGCGGAATACTTACAATAATTGTGTCTCCATTGTTCATTGGATTAAAACCAAGATTTGCATTAATTATTCCTTTTTCTATTTCTTGTAAAATACTTTTATCCCAGGGTTGTACAATTAAAGATTTTGAATCTGGAGTATTAATATTTGCCAACTGGCCTAGTGCGGTTGGATTTCCATAATAATCAACCATAACACTTTTTAACATATTAGGATTAGCTTTTCCAGCTCTAGTATTTAAAAGTTCATTTTCTAGGTGTAATAAAGAGGATTGCATCTTATCCTCAGCAGATTTTAATATAAATTCTAATTTTTCATTCATTTTATAAAAACACTTTAGTTCCAATTTTCTTTCCTTGAACAACTTTTTTTAGGTTGTCTTTAATATTCATGTCAAAAACAATTATGGGCAAATTATTTTCTTTACTTAGTGTAAATGCAGTAGTGTCCATAATTTTTAGGTTCAATCTTAGTGCATCTTCAAAGGATAGACTATCTAATTTAATTGCTTTATCATTTAGTTCCGGATCCTCTGTATAAATTCCATCAACTCTCGTTCCTTTTAAAATCACATCTGCATTAATTTCAATAGCTCTTAAAACTGCAGCTGAATCAGTTGTGAAAAAAGGATTACCAGTGCCTGCACTAAAAATTACCACTCTGTTTTTTTCTAAATGTCTTACCGCTCTTCTCTTAATGTAAGGCTCTGCAATAGCTTCAATATTTATAGCTGTTTGAAGTCTTGTAGGAACGTCTATGTTTTCAAGTGCACTTTGCAGTGCTAGGCCATTTATAATTGTAGCAAGCATTCCCATATAATCCGCCTGAACTCTATCAACTCCTTCACTGGATCCAGATACACCTCTAAAAATATTTCCTCCTCCAATAACTATTGCAATTTGAATTTTATTTTCATGTAGATTTTTAATTTCTAGAGCATAGTCATTGATCCTTTTTGAATCAATTCCATGACCTTTTGTGCCCATTAGAGCTTCTCCGCTTAACTTTAGTAAAATGCGACTATAATTCATGTTTAATATTTATCAAAAATATGAAAAATATGGCAAGGTTTTTTTTCATATTTTCTTTTTAAAATTAAATATCAGAATTTA
Source organism: Flavobacteriaceae bacterium (assembly GCA_002728075.1). Taxonomy (GTDB): domain Bacteria; phylum Bacteroidota; class Bacteroidia; order Flavobacteriales; family Flavobacteriaceae; genus TMED96. Next base: position 18,769 of record PBVB01000076.1, on the reverse strand, counting down.
AAATTTTTTCAAAATAATCAATACTCATTGCATCTTTTAAAGAATAATCTCCAATTTTCTCTCTGCTTAATGATGTTANATGTGCACCAGATTTAAGAGATTTCCCAANATCGTGTANAAGAGANCTTATGTANGTACCCTTACTNCACTCAACGATAAATTTTATTTCAGGGAAATTTTCTATATCGAATTCCAATTTTTTGATTTCTATTTCTCTTTCAGGTATTAAAACTTTTTGATTTTTTCTTGCATACTCATACAATCTTTTGCCATTTTTTTTAATTGCTGAAAAAATAGGAGGAGTCTGTTTAATAATACCTAAAAACTTTTTTTTAACCTCATTTAATTCTTTTGAAGAGATATGGTCTAAATTGTAAATCTTATTAATTGGTGTTTCTAAGTCATAAGATTTTGTAGTAGAACCTAACATAAAAGTTCCAACATATTTTTTATCAAGATTCTGATAATTTATAATTTGTTTTGTTTTTTTTCCGCAAACGATAATCATTAANCCACTGGCAAGCGGATCAAGTGTTCCAGCATGTCCAACTTTGATTTTTTGTAAACTAAATTTTTTTTTAATCAACCACTTTATTTTATTTACTACCTGAAAAGATGTCCAGTTAAGAGGTTTGTCAATTAAAAGCAAACAACCATTAACAAATTTATCCCTTGAGTAGTATTTTTTATCCAAAGCTTAAAGCNATAACTCCTATTATNATACAATAAAACGAAAAATATTTTAATTTAAAATTTTCTACTATATGAAGCATCCATTTACAGGCTATTATTCCAGTAAAAAACGCTCCAAAAAAACCTACAAATAAAATTGAAAAATCTATATTAAAATTAAAATTTTCTTGATCAATAATACTTTTAATAACGCTTCCAATAATTAATGGTATTACCATTAAAAATGAAAAGGTTGAAGCTTCAGTTCTTCTTATACCAAGNAGAATTGAAGTNGAAATAGTTATGCCNCTTCTTGAAATCCCGGGAATAATTCCAATTGCTTGAGAAACTCCAATCAAAAANGCTCGGAGAGTGTTCAGGTTTTTTTCACCTCCTTTAAAATTATCTGCTATTAGAAGTATAATAGAATTAAATAATAGCATTAAACCAATTAAAAAAATATTTCCAGANAATAATAGTTTAATTACATGGTCTAAAAAAAAACCNACAATTACCGNNGGTATCATTGAAATAAAAATAAAATACAAAAAAGTGTGAGAACTATTTTTTTTAAATTCTATTGCGTTAAATAAAATATGTTTTATTTTTTTTTTAAAAATTATAATTGTACTCATACAAGTAGCGAAATGAAGAATTATTGTTAACANAAAATTATCTTCACTTTCATTTAAAAAATTAAAAAAGTGATTTATAATTTGTAGATGTCCACTAGAAGATATGGGTAGAAATTCGGTTAATCCTTGAATTATACCAAGCAAAAAAGAAAATACATAATTCATCTAATTCTCTTCCTGTAAATTATTGAAAATAATGCCAAAGCAAAACCAAATATAACTAATGAGGGTGCTAATCGAATTCTTTGAAAGCTAAATATTTCTTTATTAAAGATTAATGGATCCTGACTACCTCCTCCAAACATAAACAAATAGCCTGAGGATATTACACAAATTGAAAAAACAAGAATTATATAGTTTTTTCTTTCAAAAAGGATTTTCTTATTACGGCTCATTATTTTATCGATGTTTTAATTAACCTGATTTGTTTTTAAATTCAAAAAACGTTTAGTAGCAAAAAACGAACTTATCCCTGTAATCAAAAAACTTAATATACATATAATCAAAAAAACCATGGTGATTTCGTAAAAANTTTTANNCAAATCTAATTCNGGNTATTNNTTNTTAACAAAGTAAATTATAAATGAAAGCGAAAGGATAGCAATAAAACTNCCATAAAANCCNAGAATCAAATATTTNANNAAAAAAGGTTTTATNATAAAATTTTTCGTTGCACCCACAAGTTGCATGGTTTTAATAATAAGTCTTTTAGAGTAAATAGAAATTCTTATAGAACTATTTATTAAAAGAATAGCGATTAAAAGTAAAGTTATTGTTGTAGCTACTAACCCCTGAGAAATTTTTTTGGTGTTTTTATCTAATAATTCAATTAGAGGAACATCATAATATATTTCATTAATATAATTTTCGTTTTCCAAAGAAAATTTTAGTTTTTCTAGAAAATCAGGGGATACATATTCAGAAAAAAACCTTACCTCAATTGAATTCAACAAGGGGTTGTATCCTAAAAATTCAATGAAATCCTCACCAATTGATTCCGCATGTGTTTCAGCAGCTTTTTCCTTTGAAACGTAGTTAACATTTTTTGTTTCTTTTTTTAATTTCAAACTTTTTTGTAATTGTTTTATTTGAATTGGTTTTGCTAACTCGTTAACATAAATAGTAAATGAAATTTGTTCTTTGAAGTGAGATTCGATTTTCTGAGAATTAATAAGTAAAATACCCAATACTCCCAAAATGAAAACCACAAGGGTAATGCTTAATGTAACAGAAAAATATGATGAAATTAATCTGGTTTTTTGGTATTCTGATTGAGTATTCATTTAATATTAACTTATAACAAAATTAATAAACCATATTCAGAATAATCTTCTTAGGATTAATAAACTTTTTTCATAAGTTACTTTAATATATTTTTGTTCAAAAAAGTAATTTACTTTGAAATACGATTTTTTTAAAATTGAAAAAAAATGGCAGAAGTATTGGCTTGAAAATAAAACATTTAAAGCTGATAATAATTCAGAAAAACCTAAATATTACGTGTTAGATATGTTCCCATATCCATCGGGTTCTGGTCTTCATGTTGGACATCCTCTAGGTTATATTGCATCTGATATAGTTTCTAGATATAAAAGAAGTAAAGGTTTTAATGTTCTTCACCCCATGGGCTTTGACTCATTTGGGTTACCTGCTGAGCAATATGCTGTGAAAACCGGACAGCACCCTAAAAAAACTACAGAAGAAAATGTTGTCAGGTTTAAAAATCAATTGGATAAACTAGGCTTATCGTTTGATTGGGATAGAGAAATTAAAACAAGCGATAGTAGTTATTATCGTTGGACTCAGTGGATTTTTTTAAAATTATTCAACAGTTATTATGATTATGGGCTTAATAAAGCTCAACCCATAGAAAAATTAAAAATACCAAAAACTCTGAATGAAAAAGAGATAGAGTCTTTTATTGATTCTAAAAGGTTAGCATATGTTGATACAATTGATGTTAATTGGTGTGAGGAGCTGGGAACTGTACTTGCAAATGAAGAGGTTATTGGAGGTTTAAGTGAAAGAGGGGGATTCCCAGTAACTAAAAGACCAATGAAGCAATGGGTCATGAGAATAACTGATTATGCAGATAGGTTACTTAACGATTTATCTGAATTGGAATGGCCTGAATCTATAAAATTATCTCAAAAAAACTGGATTGGAAAGTCTGAGGGAGCTAAAATAAAGTTTTCAATCGATAATAATTTTATTGAGGTATTTACAACTAGGCCAGATACAATTTTTGGTGCAACATACTTAGTATTAGCACCTGAACATCCTTTAATAAATCAAATTACCACAGATGAATATAAAAAGTCAGTAAGTGAATATCTTGATCAAGCCTCAAAAAAAAGTGATTTAGAGAGGCAAGAAAATGAAAAAAATAAAACTGGTGTTTTCACTGGATCTTTTGCTTTAAATCCTATTTCAAATGAAAAAATTCCTGTATGGATATCCGATTATGTTCTTTTTTCATATGGGACCGGCGCTATAATGGCTGTTCCTGCACATGATGAAAGAGATAATGAGTTTGCAAAAAAATTTAATCTTAAAATAATTAAAGTAATTGATGGTGACAACAAAGATGAGTGTTACACCGGAAATGGGCCTACAATTAATTGTGGAGAATATGACGGAATTGATAATTTAAAATTCAAATCCATCGTAGTTGAAAAGTTAGAAAGTAAAAATAAAGGAACTAAAACAACCAATTATAAATTAAGAGATTGGATTTTTACACGTCAAAGATATTGGGGTGAGCCAATTCCAATAATTTATGATGGAAATAAAAAGAGAGCCCTTGAATTTGACGATTTACCTCTTGAATTACCTGAAGTTCAAAGTTATTTACCAACAAATGATGGTTTGTCGCCATTGGCAAGGAATAATGATTGGGTTAACATTTTAATTAATGGTAAGAATTATTTAAGAGAGACTAATACGATGCCACAATGGGCTGGATCATGTTGGTATTTTTTAAGATTTATTGACCCGGATAATAATAATGAGTTTGCAAATAAAGATCTAATTAAATATTGGATGCCAGTCGATCTTTACATAGGAGGTGCAGAACATGCCGTTCTTCATTTGTTATATGCAAGGTTTTGGCATAAAGTTCTTTTTGACTTAGGTTATGTCAGTACTAGTGAACCATTTAAAAAGCTTGTTAATCAAGGAATGATTTTAGGAAATAGTGCTTTTGCCCATAGAATCAAAAACACTAATGATTTCATTTCATATGATATGATAAAAGATGAAAAGACACAAAAAATTCATGTAGATATATCCTTGGTTGATGAAAAAAATAGATTAAATATTGAGAGATTAAAACAAAATAATCCTGAATTTAATGACGTAAATTTTATAAAAGGCGAATCATTTTATGTTTCAAGNGANATTGAAAAAATGTCAAAATCTAGATACAATGTAATNAGTCCAGATGATATTTGTAANAGNTATGGAGCNGATACTTTAAGAATGTATGAGATGTTTCTNGGNCCCATAGANCAGCCNAAGCCATGGAATACAGCTGGAATTTCAGGNGTCTNTTCTTTTTTGAATAAGTTTTGGAATTTATTTCATAGAAATGAAAAATTTTATGTTAGTGATGATCAACCCAGCGATGAAGTTTTAAAAATTTATCACAAAACCGTAAAAAAGGTTGTTAATGATATTGATAAATTTTCCTTCAACACTTGTGTTAGTTCATTAATGATATGTGTTAATGAACTAAAATCGCAAAATTGTAATTCAAAAATAATACTTAAGCCTTTATTAATTTTGTTTTCTCCCTTTGCTCCCCACTTATCAGAGGAGCTTTGGGAATTAATGGGAAACAAAAGATCAATATCTTATGAGCCCTTCCCTGAANATGATGAGAAATATTTAGAAGAAAGATATTTTTATTATCCTATTGCATTTAATGGTAAAAGGAGATTCAACAAAAAGTTTAGTTTGGATTTAAAAGAGAAGCAAATCGAACAGCAAATTTTATCAGACCAGCAAACACAAAAATATTTACAAAATAAATCAGTAAAAAGGGTTATTATAATAAAAAATAAAATTATAAATATTGTATTCTAAATCCTTATTTGTCTTGTAATTTGCTGATTTAACGAAATAAATGTTTCAGTTCTTGAAACTCCTTTAATTGCTTGAATTTTTCCATTTAAAAGTTTCATCAGATGTTGATTATCTTTACAGTAAATTTTGATTAGTATACTCCAATCACCGGTTGTATAGTGGCACTCTGTTATTTCCTCAATTACGTTTAGTTTTTTTATAGCGAAGTCTANGTCTACTGCTTTTTCTAAATAAATTCCTACAAATGCAAGAGTTGTGTAGCCAACTTTCATAGGGTCGATTTTGAATTGGGAGCCTGTAAAAATTTTTTTGCTTTCAAGTTTTTTTATTCTCTTGTGAATTGCAGCCCCTGAAATTCCAATTTTTTCTGATAATTCTGAAATTGGAATTTTAGCATTTTTTGTCAAAAAATTAATAATCCTACAATCTATAGAATCCATTTTTAATTATAGTTAATTTAAATTAAATGCAAAGTAGCNATTTAACTTTTAAAATAAATTAGNTTGATTCGAATATTAAATAAAACTANTTNAGTTTTTGAATATATTTTTCGATGGCCATAGTCATTGAAGGAGACTCTTTAGTTGGAGCTTTTATATCAATTCTTAAGTTTGCGTTGTCTGCAGCTTCTANGGTGGTGTTTCCAAAAACAGCGATTTTGGTATTGTTCTGCTTGAAATCAGGGAANTTTTTAAATAATGANTCTATNCCTGATGGACTAAAAAAAACTAGAATATCATAGTATACATCTCTAAGATCAGATAAATCGCTGGTTACTGTTTTGAATAGTTGNGCACGTTTCCAATTAATNTTNATATNATTCAAAAAATCNATTATATCNGGATTTAATATATCTGACGAGGGTAATAGAAATTTGTCAGTNTTNAATTTATTAAACATTGCTTCAAGGTCCATAAGATTTTTTTCACCAACNTAAATTTTNCTTTTTCTATAAACAACATATTTCTGNAGNTAATATGCNACTGCTTCTGATTGGCAAAAATATTTTGTAGAGTCTGGTACTTTGAAGCGCATTTCCTTAGATAATCTAAAGAAATGATCCACAGAATTTCTGCTAGTAAATATTATTGAGTTAAAAACGCTAAAATCAATTTTTTGTTTTCTTACATCTCTACTTTTTAATCCCTCAACATGAATAAAAGGGCGNAAATGAATTTTTAAGTTATGTTTTTCTCTCAATCTAGTATATGGAGATTTTTCACTATTTGGTTTGGGTTGAGAAACTAAAATGGTTTTGATTTTGTTCATCTAAATGTTGTTTATAAACCAATACATAAAAACCCAAGGGGTGATTTTAAGAGTGCAAAGATATAAAATAAAATACAACTTCCCTTTATCCAAGTGTTCTAAAAATTTGTAAATGATTACAATACTGTTTAAAAAATAAAACATAAATACACAAATTGAGGATGTACTAATAAATATGAAAGTGTNAAGAAAATAATAATAATGAATAACTAGAATTATAAAAATAAAAATTGATAATCTGAACAGAAATCTTAAGTTATTGAAGATGTATGCTAAGGTTTCTCTTTTAACTGCAAATATTTGTCCTAAAATCGAATTTATTAAATAACTTAAAAATCCAATAAATAGTAAAAAAGAAAAAAAAATTAAAAATGACATGATATTTAGTTCTATTAAATCAATAGAGTTTAAAATAAGAATTAAGCAAAGAGAAATATTGACAATAGAAAAAANAAGAATACTAGCTCCGAAAAATCTATTGAAAAAAAAATTGTTTCCNTAATTATTAAAATAAACGGATGGATCTATTGATTTAAAAAATGATGTGAATTTCCTATCATACCTCCACTTTATAAAGCTTAAAAGCATCAAATTAGAAAACATTAAAATTGAAATCCAGTCTTGATGGACTTTATTTAGAAGTATCCAATCCATATTCTAAATTAAAATAATTAAATTAATTTCAGATTTAAACAATTTGTCTAAACTATTATATTTATGAAATTTTGTAATAAATGAGTGGTACAGTAATTTTAATACCCACTTTTAACGAAAGGGAAAATATAAATCCCCTATTGAAAAGTATTTTTTCTCAAAAAATTGCNGTAGATGTTTTAATTTTAGATGATAACTCTCCGGATGGTACTAAAAAAGTTGTTCTTGAAAATAAAAAAAAATATAAAGATCGGTTGCATCTCATTAATAGGGAGAAAAAACAAGGATTAGGTAAAGCTTACATTGAAGGTTTTAAGTGGGCGCTTAAAAAAAAATATAAAAAAATAATTCAAATGGATGCCGACCTATCTCACCCACCTGAAAAGTTAATAGATATATTTAATGAGCTTGACTTATATGACTATGTAATTGGCTCAAGATATGTAAATGGAATTAGAGTATTAAATTGGCCACTGAACAGAATTATACTTTCGATAGGTGCATCTTGGTATGTAAATTTAATTACAAGATTACCCGTAAAGGATCCAACTGCTGGATTTGTTGGTTATAATCGAACTTCATTATTATCACTAAATTTAGATAAAATCATGTTTGTTGGGTATGCTTTTCAAATAGAGATGAAATTCAAACTTTGGAAATTGGGATATAACTTTAAGGAAATTCCAATAACATTTAAAAATCGAACACAGGGTGAATCAAAAATGAATAGTTCTATAGTTTCAGAGGCGATATTTGGAGTTATTATTATCAAACTTAAAAGTTTATTTAAATAATGGTAAAATCTACTCTAATTAAAAATGTTAATATTGTAAATGAAGGAAAAATATTCAAGGGGGATATTAGAATAAAACAAGAGAAAATATTATCAATTTCTCCTTCAATACCGTCGTTACAAAACGAAAATGTAGTTGAAGGGAATAATAATTACCTAATTCCGGGTCTTATTGATGATCAAGTTCATTTTAGGGAACCAGGACTAACAATTAAGGGTGACATATATTCAGAATCAAGAGCTGCAGTAGCTGGTGGAATTACTTCATTTATCGAAATGCCAAATACAAATCCTCAAACTACAACAATGAAAAAAGTAGAGGAAAAAATTGAAATCGCAAGTAGAAATTCTGTTGCTAATTACGGATTTATGTTTGGCGGAACAAATACAAATTTAGAAGAAATAAAAAAAATAGATGAAAAAAAAGTAGCTGGTTTAAAATTGTTTCTTGGTTCTTCGACAGGCAATATGCTAGTAAATAATAAAGAAGTAATTAAAGAAATATTTAAAAGTACGAAATTGGTGATATCTGTTCATTGTGAGGACGAATCAATTATAAGAAAAAATCTAAATCATTATTTAGGGATTTATGGCCAAAATATTCCTTTTAAGTTTCATCCTCAAATAAGAAGTTCCAAAGCATGTTTGAAATCATCTTCAGAAGCAGTAAATCTTGCTATTGAAACTGGAGCAAGACTTCATGTTTTTCATGTATCTACTGGAGATGAAATAAGACTATTTTCAGAAAAACCCCTTGAAGAAAAGCAAATAACCTCTGAGGTCTGTACTCACCATCTTTGGTTTTCAGATAAAGATTACAAAAGTAAGGGAAGCAGAATAAAATGGAACCCTGCCATAAAAACTGAGGCAGACAGGAGTGCATTGTGGGAAGCTCTTAATGCAGATAAAATTGACGTATATGCAACTGATCACGCACCCCATACTTTAGATGAAAAAAAACTCCCATATACACTATCACCTTCTGGTGGCCCCTTAGTTCAGCACGGGTTACTTGCGATGTTAGATTCTATCAAAAATAATAAGATTACTCTGGAAAAATTTGTTGAGAAAGCTTCTCATAATCCAGCAAAAATTTTTAAAATTAAAAAAAGAGGATTTTTGAAAGAAAATTTTTATGCTGATATGGTCTTAGTGGACTTGAAGAGTAAAACAAAAGTTACGAAAAATAACATAATGTATAAATGCGGTTGGTCTCCTTTCGAAGGCCATACTTTTGAATCTTCAGTAATAAAAACATGGGTTAACGGCAAGTTAATTTATAATAAAGGCAAAATTGTTGATGATATGCCCGCTAAAAGTCTTGAATATATAAGATGAATAAGTTCTATTATCATTTTTTACTTAGTTTAATTATTTTAGTTTCCTGCAAAACCAAAAACGAAATTGATATAATAAGCCAAGATAAGATGGTAAAAATGTTATTAGATTTATCAATTATAAAATCTATAAACAACCTAAATTATGAGAAAAATCAATTAGTCATTTCTCCAGAAGATTTTTATATATTACAGAAATATAATATAGACAGCTTAAAATGGGAATACAACAAAAGCTATTATTCTGAAAGGCCAAAAATCTTGACGTTAATATACGCAAGGGTTCAAGACTCAATAGAAAAAAAGATTGATAGTTTGAAGGATTTAAAAAACAGATAAAATTTAAATTTTCAGCATTTATCCAAATAAGAGTATATTCCTGTATATACGAAGTTTTTTAAATATTTATTAATTTTCTTTCCATTATAATAACTTTTGCCATACAGACTTTTTATTAATGCTCTAGTTAAAAACTTGTTCTTTAATTTTAAATGGCTGAAAAAACTTTCAATACACCAAATCAAATACAAAATTGATTTAGGCATATTGATTGAGTAGTTTTTATTTTTCTTCGAAATATGTATAACAAAATCTTTAAAAGATAAATTTTCAGAGACTAGAATAAATCTTTCGTTTTTAATATTTGCTTCCATTAATCCTATAGTTGCCTCTACCACATCCTCGACTGTAACAAAACCACTTACACCTGATGTGTAAAAATTGAATTTATTTTTAATTATTTTTTGAACCTGAGAATTATTTAAATTATTTCCAATTATTATTCCTGGATTTATAATCACGACCGGAACACCTTCTTGTGATGCCCTCCAAACCTCCATTTCTGAACCGTGTTTAGAATAAGAATACGGTGTTTTCTCAATTTCCGGATTCCATTCAGTGTTTTCTGTGATATCCTCATTAGAACTTTCACCAATAGCAGCTATTGAACTCACAAAACAAAGTTTTTTAATTTTTTTATTTATACAATTATCAACAACATAGGTTGTTCCTGTAATGTTAACTAAATTTAAGTAATTGGTTTTATAAAATGCCATTGAAACGTAAGCTGCACAATGGTAAACTTCATCAACTTTATCGAATAGACTTTGTACTTCAGAAAAATTAGTAATATCAGCTTTTTTCCAAATAATTTTATTGAAAATTTCTTCTTTATCATTTGCAATAAAAAAATTTCTTGTTTCATTAAGTTTTTTTTCTCTCCTAAATTGGCCAATTATATTATCCTTTTTTTCAGACAATGATAGAATTAAATTCCTCCCTAAGAAACCTGTTGCTCCAGTAACTAAAATCATAATTAAAATTACTCTTTTTTGATAATGTCTTTTCCAGTTCACCATAGAAAATTATATTTGTCAATAACTTATANTNNATGAGGAACAGTTTTTTGGACGAATTGAAATGGAGGGGTATGTTACATCAATTTACACCTAACGTTGATCAACATCTAAGTGAATCACCACGAATTGGATATATTGGATTTGACCCTACATCTGACTCAATGCACATAGGTAATTTAGTTCAAATTATGATTTTAATTCATTTTCAACGTTATGGTCATAAACCAATTGCACTAATTGGAGGAGCTACTGGAATGATTGGAGATCCATCAGGTAAGTCTAGTGAAAGAAAATTATTAGATCAAAAAAAACTAGAAAAAAATTCTTTGGCACTGAAAAANCAATTTTTGAAATTCCTTGATTTTTCAGNNAAACNTTTAAACTCTGCNGAGATGATTAACAATTTTGACTGGATGAAAGAGTTTAGTTTAATCGATTTCTCAAGAGAAGTTGGTAAGCATATAACAGTCAATTATATGATGTCTAAAGAATCAGTAAAAAAAAGAATTAGTGATGAATCTTCGGAAGGTATGTCTTTTACAGAGTTCACCTANCAGTTAATTCAAGGGTATGATTTTTTAGAGCTTTTCAGAAATAAAAAATGTACTATTCAAATTGGAGGCAGTGACCAATGGGGTAATATNACTACTGGGATTGAACTAATTAGAAAAAAATTGTCTAAAAAAGTTTATTCAATAACTTGTCCATTAATGACAAAATCAGATGGTAGTAAATTTGGAAAAACAGAAGAAGGTAATATATGGTTAGACAAATCAAAAACCTCACCATATAAGTTTTATCAATATTGGTTAAACTTGTCAGATAAAGATGCAGAAAAATACATTAAAATTTTTACTCTTCTAAATAAAAATCAAATTCTAGAATTAATAGAAAAACATAAAAAAAATCCTCATGAAAGAATACTTCAGAANAAAATTGCTGAGGAAGTTACTTTTATGGTTCATTCACAAAAAGATTTAGAAAACGCAAAAATTGCCTCTAAAATTTTATTTGGGAAATCTACAAAAAAAGATTTGTCATCTTTAGATAAAGGTACTTTTTACGAGGTTTTTGATGGAGTTCCAAAAGTTAAAATTAAAAAGTCTTTTTTAAAGAAAGGGTTAAGCATAGTTGAAGCACTTTCAATGAAAGGTTCTATTTTAAATTCNTTGAGCGAAGCTAGGAGAGCATTGAAAGAAAACTCAGTNTATATTAATAAGTCCCGAGTGNATGAAAATAAAATTCTTGATGTCAACGATTTAATAAATGAAGGTGTAATTTTGGTCCAAAGAGGTAAGAAAAAATATTTAATTTTAGATTTTACTGATTAAATAGAAGATTACAACCTCTTATATCTGCATTGTCTACTCTTCCTAGAACCTCATACGAACAGTCATTAAAGCTTCTTCCAATGTCATCCGTTGATATAAATGAGCATGAATCTTGGTTTGCTAAATCAATAATATTTAATCTTCCGACTTTACCTATTGAAGTTCTTTTAAAGGGGTTATTTAATTCATAAGTAAAAACTTTCATCCACGGNGGATTTTTAAAAACTCCATTTTTGACAGAATATCCTTGAGAAAGTAACTCCGTCATTCCATATTCACTGTGAATGGAAGTTACTCCAAAAAAACCTTTAAGGTTTTGGTGTATTTCTTTACGTGTTAGTTCAACTGGAATATTCTTCATCCCTCCTGTTTCCATGATGATAGTATGATTTAATTTTTTTGGAAATAATTTTCCAAAGCTAAATAAGGACGGAACTANCCCTATTAATATACTTTTTCTTTTATTTTTTTCCAAAAAATCAATTGTCTTAGACAACTTTTCATAATTATACAAATAAAAACCGCTCTCTTTTTTTTTTGTCTTATTTATCAGTTCACTTATCATGAATATTAGTGATGAATTTTTTTGTCTTAAATAAGATGGAAGTAGAGCGAGTATAGTTAAATCATCTAATGGACCGTAAAAAATTTTGAAACACTTCTTAAAACTTTCTTTATAATTTTCGATTCTATTTAAATGATGGATTGATAGGTTTTTAGAAGTTGTTCCACTAGAACTAAAAAATAGTTTTGATTTACCCTTAAACGATTTTATTTGATTTTTTTTAAAAAAAACTACTGGTAAATAAGGAATATCTTTAACGCTTTTTACACTATCCAAATTATAACCAATTAAATCGCAATATTTTTTGTAAACCAAATTATTTCTGTATTGGAAAATAAAAGTCTTAATTGCAAAATGATTGAAATCTTCTTTATCTCTAATTTCAAAAAAATTTTTAATTGTTTTCATAAATGAATTTAATTTAAAGTTATTATTTTATTAAAACTTAAAAAGCACTACTGAAGAATTGTACTTTATTTTAACTTTGAGTAAATGAAAAAAAATAAAATCAAAATATTAATCGTTGATGACGAACCAGATATAATTGAAATTCTTCAATTTAATTTGGAAAACGAAGGGTATAAAGTTTTCTCTGCTGTAAATGGTAAAGAAGCCTTAAACTTGGCTGACCAGCATATACCTCATTTAATCATTTTAGACTTGATGATGCCAGTAATGGATGGTATTGAGGCATGTGAACGTCTACGAATGGACAAAAAATTTAATAATACTTTAATTATGTTCCTAAGCGCAAGAGGTGAAGACTATTCTCAGGTAGCAGCTTTTGAATCTGGAGCTGACGATTATGTCACAAAACCCATCAAACCAAGGATACTCAATTCAAAAGTAAAGGCCCTTTTGAGACGTTTTAAAAGCGACTTTGGTCAAATTCTATCTTTTGAAAATCTTGTTATAGATAGTGAAAAGTATACTGTTGAAGTAAACAAAAAACCGCATAATTTACCAAGAAAGGAGTTCGAATTGTTATTTCTTTTAGCGAGCAAACCAGGTAAAGTCTTTAAAAGAGAAAAAATAATGGAATCAGTTTGGGGAACAGATGTTATTGTAGGTGACAGAACTATTGATGTTCATATTAGAAAGTTAAGAGAAAAAATAGGAGAAAATTTTTTCAAAACAATAAAAGGTGTCGGTTATCAATTCGTCATAAATGAATAAATTAAAATGCTAAAAAAATATAGCCTGGCAGTAAGGCTATCCTCATTTATTGTAATTTTTTTTATTTTATTGGTTACCATATTAATCTATTTATATTCTGGGTCTTTGACAATTATTTTAGAAGCATATCATTTTATTTTGCCATCAGTTCTTTTACTTTTTTTATGTTGTTTTTTAATTATTCATATAAGGGTTGAAAACTTTGTATACTTAAAAGTAAAATCNATTTACGAAGATCTTTTACCTAAAGGTATTTCAATTGCNGANGATTCTNTANAAAAAGATGTNGAAATAATAACAAATAGTATTCAAAAATTTGCAAAGGACAGCAAGTTAGAAGTTCAACTTTTAAAGGAAAAAGAAAATTATAGAAAAGAATTTATAGGTAATCTTGCACACGAACTAAAAACTCCTTTTTTTACCGTTCAAGGATATATTTTAACTCTTNTGGAAGGAAAAGTAAAAGANANAAAGTTAATAAAAAAATATCTTCAAAAAGCATCTAATGCCACCGATAGACTTGGCTATATAATTAAAGATGTTGATTTAATTACTGAGTTTGAAACAGGAGTAACAAACTTAAAGATTGAAAAATTCGATCTTTGTAAATTAATTAGAGATCTGGTTGATTCTTTTGAAATTAAAATGAAAGAAAAAGGCATTGAAATTACTTACGAATTTGGTAATAATAAATCAATTTTTGTAAATGCTGATAATTTCAGGATAACTCAAGTAATGTCAAATTTGATTGTAAATTCTTTAAATTATGGAGTTGAAAATGGGTCAATAGAAATAATAACAAAAAACTTAAGTAAAGAAAAACTTCTTGTACGGATTATTGATAATGGTCAAGGAATACCCGAGGATGACCTTCCAAGGATTTTTGAACGGTTTTACAGAGTTGATAAAACAAGAAATAGACAGGAAGGTGGATCTGGATTGGGATTAGCAATAGTAAAGCATATAGTAGAGGCTCATAATGAAATTGTTTATGTTGAAAGCTCCCTGAATGTGGGCTCTGAATTTTCATTCACACTAACAAAAAGTAATTGAATTATTATTTAAATATGGGAAGTAAGAATAAACTCAGAAAGTTTCAAGAGAATAGCAAATTTAAAAATGTAATTCAGCCAGACATAAAAGAAATTATCGGAAAAAATCACATTTTAAAAGGGAAATGGCGTAAAAATATTTTTAAAAATAGCAATCCAATATATCTTGAATTAGGATGTGGAAAAGGAGAATATTCAACCTTTTTAGCTAAAAAAAATCCAGATAAGAATTTTATAGGGATTGATATTAAGGGTGCCCGATTTTGGTATGGAGCAAAGTTATCACAAGAAAAATGTTTAGAAAATATTTATTTTTTAAGAACAAAAATAGAACACTTACAAAATTTTTTTGAGGATTCCGAGGTAGATGAAATATGGATCACTTTTCCAGATCCCCAACTTAAATTTAATAGAACTAAGCATAGATTAACAAATTCAAAATTTCTAAAAATTTATAATTCAATTTTAAAATCAAAAGGAGTCATAAATTTAAAAACAGATAGTGATTTTATGTTCGGTTATAGTTTAGGTATTCTTGAAGGAAAAAATTTAAAAATCAAATATGCGCACCATGATATTTACAATAATGAATCCTCGCCGGAAATTTCAAGGCAAGTCCAAACTTATTATGAGAAAATGTTTCTAAAGGAGTCTAAAAAAATTAAATTTTTATCTTTTACCTTTAAATAAATGTTTTTCGAAAAAGTATATAATGTGGTTAGAAAAATTCCTGTTGGGAGAGTTACAACTTATGGTGCAATTGCAAGACACATTGGTTCTCCCAACAGTTCCAGAATGGTTGGTTGGGCTATGAATGCTTCTCATCAAAAATCCGACATACCTGCTCATAGAGTTGTAAATAGGATTGGACTACTTTCAGGAAAACACCATTTTTATGGATCTGATTTAATGAAACAATTATTAGAAAATGAAGGTATAAATATTGAAAATGACAAAGTAATTAATTTTGATAAAGTTTTTTGGGACCCAAAACACATGGATAATAAAAATAAAATCTAAGATTATAGATGAACAAAAAGAAAATAATTAACATCCTTGAAAAAATCATACCACCTTCTCAGATAAGGAATATTAATATTTTTGGCACAGAAATTATTATAGATCTGAATATTGACAATCCATCATTACATGCAAAAAAAAAGTTAGAAAAAAGTATAATAAGCTCTTTTGAAAAACATCACAAAATTATTGTCAATTTCAATGTTGAAAAAAAGAAAGTATTACCTAATGATAATAAAAATAAGTTAGTTGGAATTGATAACGTCATAGCAATCTCATCTGGAAAAGGTGGAGTTGGTAAATCTACAATAACCTCCAATCTAGCAATTTCACTATCAAAAATGGGTTTTAAAGTTGGAATTTTGGATTCAGACATATATGGACCTTCTATTCCTATGATGTTTGATGTTGAATCTCTTCGACCTGCTTCGGTCAAAATCGATAATCGATCCATGATGAAACCAATAGAGAGTTATGGAGTTAAAATCCTTTCTATTGGATTTTTTACTGAGCCGAATCAGGCAATTATTTGGAGGGGTCCTATGGCATCAAAAGCTCTAAATCAAATGATTTTCGACACCAATTGGGGAGAACTTGATTTTTTATTGGTCGACTTGCCACCTGGAACAGGTGATATTCATTTAAGTATTGTACAATCTATACCTTTAAATGGTGCAATAGTTGTTTCAACTCCTCAAAAAGTTGCACTTTCGGATGCTAAAAGGGGTATTTCAATGTTTATGCAAAAGAATATTGATGTTCCGGTTTTAGGATTAATTGAAAATATGGCTTACTTTGTACCGGAAGATATGCCAGAAAAAAAGTATTTCATATTTGGAAAAGATGGAGTAAAAAACTTAGCTGATGATAAAAGTGTACCTTTTTTNGGGTTGGTTCCACTTTTTAAAAGCATTAGAGAAGCATCTGATTTTGGTCATCCTGCATCTTTACAAAATGATTCGTTAATAGCAAAATCTTTTCAAGAAATAACAAAAAATGTTGTCTCAAGTATTGTAGAAAGGAATAATCACTTACCACCGACTAAAATTGTAAAAATTACTACAATGGCTGGATGTTCAGCAATAAATAAAAAAGANAATGGAGCTGAGAAATAATATTATACATGCATTAAACGAAATAAGGCCATTTCTTGCAGCGGACGGTGGTGACATTTCATTGGTTGAAATTCTTGATGGAAAGATTGTCAAAGTAAAACTTCATGGAAATTGTGCTGGATGCTCNGTTAATCAGATGACACTAAAAACGGGTGTTGAGATGACAATTAAAAAACATGCTCCCCAGATTGAAAAAGTTGTTAATGTTGATGAGGACTAATTTGATTTGCTANATTCATTCCTGTATTTCTAAGGATGTATTCAAAAGCTAAAAATTTTACTCTTATTTCTTTTATTTTGTTTTCCTGTATAGAAAAGCAATCACCACTTATAATTGGTCACCGGGGTGCTAAAGGCTATGTTGCAGAAAACACTATTCCATCTGTAAATTACGCAATTGATTTAGGAGCTAACGGCGTAGAGATCGACGTATTTAGATGTAAATCTGGGGAAATAGTTGTTTTTCATGATAATAATCTAAGCAAAATACTTGATGTTAATTNATGTATTGAGGANTTAGACTTAAAAAAAATAAAATCTTTTCGAATNGAAAATAAATACTTTATTCCAACANTAGAAGAAATTTTATCTCTTCAACTTGGTGATTTAATATTAAATATTGAACTCAAAGGAAAGGGAACTGCAATTCCAACAATTGAAATTTTAAAGAATTATTTCAATAAAGATTTAATAAAAGAGGAAAATCTATTGATTTCAAGTTTTGACTGGGATGAACTTCTTATTCTCAGATCTGTGTCTCAAGAAATACCAATCGGAGTTTTAATTGATGGAAATCCTTTACTAGCTTTAAAATTTGCTGAAGAAGTTAAGGCTACGTCTATAAATTCAGATTACAAATTTTTAAATAAAAACAATATTGAATTAATTAATTCAATGGGTTATAAATTATTTCCATATACAGTTAACGACAAAGATGAAATGAAGAAATTAATTTCACTAGGAGTGGATGGCATAATTACAGACTATCCAGACAAATTAAAAAATATTTTAAATAATTTTTAAAATTACAATTACCTAACCTCTATTTTTGTTATGTGATGGACGAATCGAATTTTATTTCAAAAAATTTTAAGCCAAAAGGAGGTAGAATCGTTTGTGAGTCTCCTTCAAATATTGCCCTAATTAAGTACTGGGGTAAATATGGATTACAATTCCCTATAAACCCTTCAATAAGTTTTACATTATCAAATTGTAAAACTATAACTTCAATTGAATATTGCCCAAGGTCTAAAGGACAGGAGAGGTTCAATTTTTTATATGATGGAAAAACAAAAAAATCTTTTGAAAATAAAATTGAAAAATTTTTTAATAGAATTTCTTCTTTTTGTCCATATTTAGAAAATTTATTTTTAAAAATAAATTCAAAAAACACTTTTCCTCACAGTAGTGGAATTGCTTCATCTGCCTCAGCATTTTCTTCATTGGCATTTTGCGTTGTTAGTATAGAAAAAAGGTATAATGAGAAAATGACAGAACAAAATTTTTTGAATAAGGTGTCATTTATAGCAAGATTAGGTTCTGGAAGCGGATCTAGAAGCATTTCTGGACCTTTGATGATTTGGGGAGAAAATGAATTTCATTCTGAATCTTCCAATTTTTTTGCTGTTAATTTTGGTAAAAAAATTCATAGTTTATTTAAAAACTATCAAAATACAATCTTAATTATTGATGATAAAATTAAGAAT
>PBVB01000075.1 GCA_002728075.1 Flavobacteriaceae bacterium | reverse complement strand
TTGAAATAAAGATTGATCCAAATAATTCGGAAATTTTAATGAAAGGACCTTTTATCATGAAATGCTATTATAAACTTCCAGATTTAACCAAAGAAACGATTAAAAACGGATGGTTACATACTGGTGATCAAGGAGTAATTGACAAAGATGGATACCTATTTGTTACAGGAAGGGTAAAAGACTTATTCAAAACAACCAAAGGAAAATATATTGAACCTTTGGTACTGGAATCTCACTTCAGTGATATTAGTGAGTTTGAGCAAATATGTGTTGTTGGACTCGGGCTAGACCAACCGATATGTTTAGGCGTTTTGTCAGATATAGGGAAAGGGAAAACAAAAGGGGAAATTAAAAGTTTCATGTCATCATATCTTGAAAAGATAAATTCTAAACTTCCTGGATATCAAAAAATATCCACATTTGTAATTGTTAAAAACCCTTGGACTGTAGAAAATGGACTGACAACTCCAACAATGAAAATTAAGCGGAATTTAATTGATAAATTCTATAACTCGAATTATTCCAAATGGCATAGTGATCAGGAAAAAATAATTTTTGAATCATGATTCAATTAAAAGACTGTGTTTGTTTGGTTTACTGAAGTCTTAAAATTGTATTGTTTTTTTAAAAATTTAGCAAATTTCAACCCTATTTTTTTTTAAATTCACAAGGGTTTACAAGGTTTTAAGTCGAAAACAGTTAATTTAAAAAGTGTAAAACCTCCAAATAAAGTAAATTCTTATTATTTTTGGTGGGAAGATTGTATATTAAAGTGTATGATTTTAACCAAATTTCAAAACATGAATGGATACCAGTTTTTTGCTTTGGTACCAGTAATAATAAAAACAAACAATTATGAAATACAATAAATTATCTTTTACACTTTCAGTTTTTTTGCTGTTTTGTGTTAACCTGATGATGGCACAGTCTACCATTCGTGGTACTGTCACTGATTCAGAGACAGGTGAAGCTATTCCAGGCGCCAACGTTGTAATAGTTGGAACTAGCGAAGGTACCACTGCTGATTTTGATGGAAATTTTTCTCTTACAACTGATCAAGATATACCATTTAAAATCGAAATTACAAGTGTGGGTTTTTCATCTCAATCAATTGAAGTAACTTCTTCAGACCAAACAATTTCTGTATCTATGGACCCTGGAGAAAGTTTAGAAGAAATTATAGTATCTGCATCTAGAAGACCTCAAAAACTTCAGGAAGTACCAGCTTCTGTAAGTTTGATTTCTTCAAAAGATGTTGAGAATGGTGCTCAAGAATTAAATCCAGTGAGATTATTAGTAAACACTCCTGGTGTTCAAATCCAGCAACATTCTTTAAACTCTATCAATATCGAAATGAGAGCAGGTAGTGGACTTTTTGGAACCTCAACTTTTCCAATTCTAGATTATCGTTATCTGGTTACCCCTGCAGCTGGTTCATTCTTCTCATATGGTACTGGTATATCAAATATTGATATTGCTAAAATAGAGGTCGTGAGAGGAGCNAACTCNGCAATGTATGGTCCCAATGTAACATCNGGNGTCGTACACTTTTTAACNAAAAGTGCTATTGATTCNCCTGGCTCAACTCTTGAATTAACTGGTGGNACAATGAATACAAGAGGTNTGAATTTTAGACANGCAAGNTCNAATGAAAGTAAAACCTTTGGATACAAGTTTAACCTNAATTATCAGTCAGGACAAGATTTTAGTNTAGACCCTACNGANGANGCNGGAGCAATAGCAGGATANTCTAAAACTGCTAATCAACCAGTTATTGTAAACGGTCAAGTAGCTAATTTTCAGATTGGACGTGTTTTAAGAAANCAAANCAGTTTAGATCCAGACGGAGATAATAATCCAATGGCTCAAGATTTTAGAAATGTATCTGCAAATCTTCACTTTGAATATAGACCAAATGATGAT
The DNA here is from genome assembly GCA_002728075.1 of Flavobacteriaceae bacterium. Lineage (GTDB taxonomy): Bacteria > Bacteroidota > Bacteroidia > Flavobacteriales > Flavobacteriaceae > TMED96. The sequence goes on along the minus strand of PBVB01000075.1, from coordinate 5,448 downwards.
ACCGAAATGGTATTTTCCAACGGATGGTCTAACTTTGGAGGGTTATTCTTTAATGCGTTAGGCCCAGGATATACTGCTGGAAATGACTATTGGTCTCAATTTAGAATGCAAAAAGGTGGTCTTTTTGCACAAGCTTATTACAATTATGCAGACGGAGGAGACAGCAGCGACCCTACTTTTCTTTATGGAACAGGTTTAAGACAAGTTGCTAAAAGAAGTAATTTAGAAGCTCAAATCCAGTACTCCTGGGAGGTTCCTTCCTTTTTAAATACTGAATTTGTTGTTGGAGCTGATTATAGAGATACTAAATCTGATTCAGACAATACACTTTATGGTAGAAATGACGATGGTAAATACCAGATAGTTGGTGCATACGTAACTGCTAATACTGAGTTATCCGATGACTTAAAACTCACGGTCGCAGGAAGGTATGATACTTTTGACTTTATGGATGCAAGTGGATTTTCTCCAAGAGCAGCGTTAGTTTGGACACCGAATCCTAGGCACACATTCAGAGCTTCTTACAATGTTGGTAGCTTTAGCCCCTCTGCGCTTCAAATGTATATAGATTTTCCTCTTGTTAACATAGCTGCTCCTATACCTGGCTTATTTGGCGGATTGGATATTTGGCTTCAAGGCCAAACAACCGATAGACCGGTTAATAATTCTATGATGACCGCTTTAGGCGAACTTCCACTTAATACGGCTGGACTTCCACTTTCTGCTGTATGGGGATTCCCAGCACCACCAAGTTTATTACCACCAGGGGTTCCAGTTGGAACAAGTTTGGGTGCTCTAACACAAGGTGGAGTTCTTGCCGCAGTAGCGGGAGGACCAGCGGCATCAATTTTAACGGGTCCACTGACAACTTTTTTTACAACAGAATTTGACCCAACTTTTGGAGGTGCAACCACTGGTTCTTTATTTCAGTATAACTTAGCTAATTCACTTGGTACGCTTTTAGCTGGTGGAACGGATCTTGTTCCTTGGGACCAGTCACAAGCAGGAGCTCAAAGAGCAGACATAGGATATGCTAGATCATTTGAAGTTGGTTACAAAGGTTTGTGGGGAGACAAACTTTCTGTTGCTGTAGACTTCTATACATACTCTAGAAGTGGATTTACAAGCTACCAGTCAATTTCTCCAACTTTTGCATTACTTGGTGCTGATCCAGCTGGTGGTTTAGTTGCAGGAGCTACCTCTCAGCTTAACAATTTTTTCTCAACAAATCCAGAAGGTATTGGAGCAATTCAAACATTAACTGTTTTACAAGTAATGCCAGCCTTTGCACTTGATCCGACTAATCCAGCTGATCAACTAACAGCTTTTGGAAAAGTAACTCCTGGTAGTCCTATTTTTGATGCAATTTTTGCAGGTGCTGTGGGTGCAAATATAAGTGCAGTTCAAGCAGGTACAATTCAGACAATAACAGCTGGATTCGCCTCGGCAGGTACTACATTTGATGATAATGCATCTGCTTTATACCCAGTTTTTGGTGTTCAGGAAAGCACTACTTCTCCTAACGATGGCATTATGCATGCTGCTGCTGGTTATAGAAGATATACTGGGACAAGGTCTCATTTTGGTAGTGATGTAAATTTAGAATATTTTGCTACTGACAATTTAACTATGTATGCAAATGCATCTTGGTTAAGTCAAACTTCATGGATACCAGGACAACCTGATGACGACGGGTTAGAATTTAGAAGTGAATTACAGGCTCCTAAATTTAGAGCTAGAGCTGGAATTACGTATTCTGGAGACTCAGGTCTTTTTGGTAATTTAGCTTATCAGCACGATGACAAGATTTATGGTTTTGAAGGTGTTTATACAGGATGGGTTCCTGTTAAAAATCTCATAGACTTTTCTATAGGTAACAGGTTTGATAATTTTACTTTACAATTATCAGCAACAAACCTATTAAATACTCCCTACCGATCATTTGTCAACATGCCTGTGATAGGTAGAAGGGTTTTAATGACAGCTAGAATTAATTTATAGTCTTGTAGTTTTATTACTGGTAAAACTTTGATTATGGAAAGAGCAACTTAAAGTTGCTCTTTCTTTTTCTATAATAATCTTATGCTTATATAATTAAAAAATATTGGCTAATTGAATTTTTATTTAGTTACGTAAGGTTTTTTGTTTAATTTGTTGTTTAAGAATAACTAAGACTTTATTTTTATCAACTTATTTGCATATCAATGTTTCCAAAGATTAAAACTCACTTAAAATAATGAGATATTTTACCGAAGAGCACGAACTATTTAGGTCCAGCTTAAGAGATTTTCTCGAAAGGGAAGTTAGACCTAACATAAACTCATGGGAGAAACAGAAAAAAATTCCAAGATATATCTGGGAAAAAATGGGTGAAATGGGATTTCTTGGTCTATCTTACCCAGAAGAATATGGAGGGTTGAATCTTGACTTTTTCTATGAAGTTATTTTCAATGAAGAAATTGGAAGGATGAATTCTGGTGGCTTTGCTGTCACCCAACAATCAGTTCAATATATGGCAAGTCCGTATATATTTAAATATGGTAGTAGCGCTTTAAAAGCAAAATATTTACCTGGAACAATTAGTGGNAAACTTATTGGATGCATTGGAATTACNGANCCGGAAGCAGGTTCAGATGTTCAAAACATAAANACCAAAGCAATTAGAAAAGGTGATCATTATATTGTTACTGGCTCAAAAACCTTTATAACAAATGCTTATTATGGTGATTATGTAGTTACTGTTGTTAAAACAGATCCTGAAAAAAAATCNAANGGAGTTAGTCTTCTTGTNATTGATTTAAATAGTGAAGGCATTAAGAAAAATAAGCTTGAAAAGCTTGGATGGCACGCATCAGACACTGCCGAACTTGGTTTTGACAATGTAAAAGTACCTGTNGAAAATTTGATTGGAGAGGAAGGAAAAGGATTTAAATACTTGATGAATGGTCTTCAGCTTGAAAGACTAATTTTTATTCCCTCTAGTGTGGCTTCAATGGAATATGCAATTGAAGTATCCTTGGATTATATGTCAAAAAGAAAAGCTTTTGGCAAAACAATTGATAATTTTCAAGTGTTAAGACACCGAATTGCAAAGCTTTCCTCCAAAATCGAGTGTCTTAAAGCTTTTGGATATTACTGTTCAAAATTATACGATGACAAGGTATATGATGTTGGTTTATATTCAATGGCAAAACTTATCTCTACTGAATTACATGAAAAGGTTGCCACACAGTGTCTACAATTTTTTGGAGGATACGGTTACATGGAGGAGTACCCCATGGCAAGAATGTATAGGGACGTAAGAATTGGAACAATTGGTGCTGGAACATCAGAGGTAATGCGTGAGATACTCGCAAAAATTAAAATTGATAAAATCAATTATAAAAAAACCGAATCAAATTCAGATAAAATCCAAAATAAAAAATTAAACATTTTTTATGGTGAGGATCTCGAATTATTCAGACAATCTCTTAAAAATTTTATTGAAAGTTTTTCAAAAGAAAATATTGACAATTTTTTAGAAAATATAGATTCTCAAAGAGATTTTTTTAAAAATTTGTTTGAAATGGGTTATTTCGGATTTGAAGGAAATGGCAGCGGATACGGATTTAATTTTGACTCTTTACAAGGACTAATTCTTAACGAGGAAATAGCTAAAGTGAAATCAAGCCAATTCAATGCAATTAATTATAATTTTCAGATGACTCAGGACTATATTAATAGATTGGGGAATCAAAAACAAAAAGATGTTTACCTTATAACTAACAAAGGAGGAAATGTTTTAATTGGGTGCAATGCTACCTATGAAAATTTAGGTTGTACAGATTTATCATCAATAAAAACCACTGCGAAGCGTGAAGGAGATTTTTATTTAATTAATGGTTCTAAAAAAATTATATCAAGCGGAATTAATAGTGATTACTTCATAATATCGTGCAAGATTCTAAACGAAAAACAAGATGATGGATTATCACTCATTATTCTTCCTAAATTTTTAGACGGTAGCGATATAACAAAAGCACTAAAAATCAAAGACTTCAACGTAGACTACAAAACTATTTATTTTGATAATATGAAAGTTCCTGCTGAAAATTTACTAGGAGAAGAAAACCAATCGTCAGATTATATATTCTATCAAAACTTAATTGGTTCTTTGTCTGATTCTGCAACATCTGTTTCACTTTCAGAATTAAATTTAAAAACATTAGTTGAATACGTTAATAATCAAGAATATAAAGGTGAAAAAGTTTCTCAACTTCAATCAGTGAGACATAAAATTGCTCAAATGTTAACAGAATTTGAGTGTACTAAACAATTCTTATACACTTTATATTCTAGACTTTTAAATGAAGGTAATCTCTACAAGGAAATAAATATGTTAAAATATCTTTCTTTTGAGTTGGAGAATAAAGTGGGATCAAATTGTCATAAAATATTTAATGAATATGGTTTTTCAAAAAAGTATTCATTTTTTCAATCACTCAACAAAAATGGTAGTGTTTCGTCGTTTAAACACGCATCAAATAACCTTCTAGACACTATCTCAAAGAGTATTATAGAAAATGAATTCTCTAAAACTAAAGGTAAACTTAAAAAAGTTAAAACTCTGGTTAGATAAATTATTCAGTTTGTTTAACGATACTTTATTAATTTTATTGGTCCATTCAATTTATAAAAATGGAAAATTCTGAAGAAAAAGCTTATTCTACTAAATTTAAAGAGCTCACTGAGCTGAAAAATTTTATTGGTAAAGAGTTAGGTTTAACTAAGTGGATGCAAATGAGTCAAGAAAAAATCGATGATTTTGCAAAAATAACGGATGACCACCAGTGGATACATACAGATCCTAAAAAAAGTGCTTTATATTCTCCTTATAAAAAGACCGTTGCACATGGTTTTTTAGTATTATCAATGATTACAAGGGTTTCATTTGATGCTTTTTCAATTGAAAACGTTGTGGCTGGAATTAATTATGGGCTTGATAGAGTAAGGTTCCCAAACGCAACAAAATCTGATTCTACTTACAGAGGGAGGGTTTCTCTCATGGAATTTACAGAGATACCTGGTGGGGCCAAATACAAATTAAAAGTTGAAATTGAAATAAAGGGAGAAGATAAACCTGCTTGCATTGCAGAGTTTTTAGCTCTTGCATACACTAAATAATTTTTACCTATTTTTTTTGACTATATCATTATATTAATTATATTAGTAAGTGATTACTCACTAATGACAAAAAAAGAACTGATTTTAGAAAAATCACTGGAACTTTTCTCAAGCAAAGGTTTCAAAGGAACATCAACGAGATCTATTGCAGATGCTGCAGAAGTATCTGAAGGTTTAATTTTTAAGCATTTTAAAAGCAAAAACGGATTGCTTTCTGAGCTTTTAAAAATTGGCGCATCTAAATCTACTCCTGAAATTGAAAAAGTTAGAAATTCCAACGACCCC
>PBVB01000074.1 GCA_002728075.1 Flavobacteriaceae bacterium | reverse complement strand
CTCTCCAAGGCGTTTTGTTTTGAAAATATGAGGCAGAGGGAAATTTCTCAGCATATTTACTGATTCTTTCTCTATTAATATTTTTAATTTTCATTAAAAACTTAAGTTTTTCAGCGTCTATACCATCATTGTCAAGTATAAAACCCGAAGAATCAGACATGGTAATTACTTTAGCTCCAAGGGATATGACTTTTTCTGCAGCATATTGGGCAACATTCCCAGAACCCGAAATGGACACTTTTTTATCTTTAAAATTTAGATTTTTTTGTTCTAACATTTTTTCTACAAAATATACCACACCGTAACCGGTTGCTTCAGGCCTAATAAGAGAACCGCCCCAACTAACACCCTTCCCAGTTAATACACCAGTAAACTCATTTTTAAGCCTTTTGTATTGTCCAAAAAGATATCCTATCTCTCTGCTTCCAACGCCAATATCACCTGCAGGTATATCACGATTGGGGCCAATGTGACGAAATAATTCAGTCATAAAGCTTTGGCAGAATCTCATTACCTCAGTATCAGTTTTGCCCTTTGGATTAAAATCAGATCCACCCTTACCTCCACCCATGGGCAGGGTAGTTAAACTGTTTTTGAATATTTGTTCAAATGCTAAAAACTTAAGTACACTTAAGTTTACATTTGGATGAAACCTCAACCCTCCTTTATAGGGTCCTATTGCAGAGTTCATTTCAATCCTATATCCTCTGTTTACTCTAATTTCTTCTTGGTCGTCAATCCATGCCACTCTAAATGAAATAACTCTTTCAGGTTCTACCATTCTAAGGAGTATATTCTGACCGTAATAGATTTCATTTTGATATATATAAGGAATTACTGTCTCAGCAACTTCAGTTACTGCTTGCATGAATTCAGGTTCATTTTGGTTCCTTTTTCCTACTTCATCCAAAAAAGATTTAACAATTTTTTCCATTATAAATTTTACATTAATTTAAATTAATTTATTCAAATAACTTAGTTATAAGGCTTCCAATTTTATCTAATCCTAAAATCTCAATGCCTTTTATTTCAGCAAGATCTTTTTTAAAATTTGAAGTCACAAATACCTGATAACCAAGTTTTTTAGCCTCACTAATTCTCTTGTCTAACTTTTGCACAGGCCTAAGTTCACCGGATAGACCAATCTCAGAAGCAAAACAGATTTTATCATTTAAAGGAGTATCATGATAACTTGACAAAATTGCTGAAACTATAGCGAGATCTAAAGAGGGATCTTCGCTTTTAACCCCTCCAGTTATATTCAAAAAAACATCTTTATTAGATAATTGAACTCCAGCTCTTTTTTCCAGTACCGCAAGAAGCATATTTAATCTTTTAGAATTGAATCCAGTTGAACTTCTTTGAGGTGTACCGTAAACTGCTGTACTAACTAGTGCTTGTACCTCTAAAGTTAAAGGCCTCATCCCTTCCATTGACATTCCTATTGCGTGCCCACTCATTTCGCTTCTATTTTGAGTCAAAAAAATTTCGTTAGGGTTTTTAACTTCCCTAAGTCCTGAGGACAACATTTCATAAATTCCTATCTCACTTGTTGAGCCAAATCGATTTTTTTTAGCTCTTAATATTCTATAAGAGTGATTATTGTCCCCTTCAAAACTTATAACTATATCAACCATGTGTTCTAAAACTTTGGGCCCAGCTATGTTCCCATCTTTGGTTAAATGCCCTATTAACATTACAGCTGAACCAGTATTTTTTGCATATTTTATAAGTTCACTTGAACATTCTCTAATTTGATTTACGCTTCCAGGTGATCCATCGATCATTTTAGAATGTAATGTTTGAATGGAATCAATTATCAATATTTCAGGATTAATCTCCTTAATTTGCTCAAAAATATTCTCTATTTCTGTCTCACTCAAAAAATAAGTTTGCCCTATTCCTTTACCAATTCTTTCTGAACGAACTTTTATCTGACGTAAACTTTCTTCTCCAGATACATATAATACTCTTTTATCAAACTTCATTGAAATTTGAAGCAACAAAGTAGATTTACCTATTCCTGGCTCACCACTTATTAAACTAACCGAGCCGGGGACAAGGCCACCCCCTAGAACGTTATTCCATTCATCATCTTTAACAACCAACCTTATTTCACTTTCAGAATCTATTTCACTCATCCGAAGAGGAATATTTTCTTTTTTAAAATAATTTCCAAATTCAGTATGAGATTTGGCTTTTATCGAACTCACCTTTTTTTCTTTCAGAGAATTCCACTCTTTACAATACTTACACTGGCCGTGCCATTTTGAATGTTCATTACCACAATTTTTACAATAGAAGACAACTTTTTCTTTATTCATATTTAAACAAAATTAGTAAAGCTTATATAGAATGAGATTTATGTTTTTTATTATTAATAATCGGAAGAAGCACAAAAGACATAAGACCGAACAATATTACTATAATTGTTTGAGATGTCCACAATATCCAACCAAATGCTAAACTTGTTTCTAACGGTAATCCATAAAAGCTTAAAGCCATAGAGATCGAAAGTGGATAAACTCCAATCCCACCATTTGTAGTTGTTATTGAAATAGCACCAAAAATAAATGAAATTAAAAGTGATTTGAAATCCAATAATTCAGTTCCAGATATACTAAATTTCATTACATAAAAAACCAATAAATAAATAGACCAAATAAAAATCGTGTGTGCTATATAGTAAATTCTATTTTGCATATTTATAATTGAAGTAAAACCAGCACTAATTCCTTTAACAAAAGCATAAAACTTTTGAACTAATCCTTTTTTGAAAACTTTTATTAAAATCAGAGTCGACAATAAAAAAAATAATACTGTCAAAAAAAGCTTATAGTTATTTAAATAAAGACCTGCTTTTTCCTTTATTACAGGAAGTAAAATGTCAGTTTCTAAAAATAAAAACAAAAAAATTAGAAAAAATAATATTATTAAATCTATAAGTCTTTCAGCCAATATGGTTCCTAACCCCTTATCAAAGGGTATTGACTCGTATGTTTGCATAACAGTGGCTCTTAATATTTCTCCTGAACGTGGGATTCCTAAATTTGCTAAATAAGAAATAAAAATGGATAAAACATTATTGACAAATTTGGGATAATAACCCAATGAATTAAGCATATAATTCCATCTGTAAGCTCTAGAAAGGTGGCTAGAAATCCCCAAAAAGATGGACAATAATATATATTTTATTTTTGCGTCTTTAAGTGATTTATATATTTCATTTCTCTCTTCTTCGTTTGTATAGTAGAAAGACAAATAAATAAAAAAAAACCCTATCAGAGGAGGTGTAACTATTTGAAGTATTTTTTTAGATAATTTAAACATTAGTTCAGNGCAATATTGTCAATAAGCCTTACACCTTGAACCTTTACACAAATAAAAGCTCGTATTTTTATTTTAGGATTAAAGGATTCGAGCTCTTTTAATGAACAGCTTTCTGCAATACAAAAGTATTCAAGATTAAATTGTTCTTTAACTAAAAATAGCTTGTTAATGAAATCTTTTATTTTATCGAAACTGCTTGTTTTAATCATCCTCTTCACAATGCATAAAGATTCATATATTATTTTTGCATCAAATCTTGATTCGTTGTCTAATAAGATGTTTCTAGAGCTCATTGCCAACCCGTTTTTTTCCCGCACCGTTGGGATAGTTTCAATTTTAACTTTCAACTTATATTTCTTGATTAATTTCTTTATTACCAAGATCTGTTGGTAATCTTTTTCGCCAAAAAATGCATAATCTGGTGAAAACCTTTCAAATAGTCTTTTGACTATAGTAGCAACACCCTGAAAATGACCTTTTCTATGTTTTCCCTCAATTAATTTATCAATTCCATCTAAATCGAAAATTTCTGCTTTAGCTGGAGATGTATATAAATCTGATTCACTTGGTGTGTAAATAATAGCACTCGGATTAGTTTTTCTTATAGTTTCAATATCTTTTTTGATCGATTGAGGATAGTTAGCAAAATCAATTTTGTTGTTAAATTGAGTGGGATTAACAAAAATTGAAACGATAGTTTTATCACAGCTAAATGAACATTTTTCAATAAGCTTTAAATGTCCTTTGTGTAACGATCCCATTGTCGGGACTAACCCAAGGTTTTTATAGCCCGTTGATTTTAATAGTTTTAGAATTTCTGAGGAATGATTAAAATTTCTCAACTTTAGTTTTTTTATCATTCTAAATTTAGTCTTTTTTGAGTTCAAGAAAAGATTTTTTGTAATTTTGCTAAACTTTTCTTAACGACTTAGTTTTATGCACGACAAGAATACACTTGTAGTTTCTTCAGAGGTTGTTCCATATCTTCCTGAGACTATACTTTCCAAAAGTTCCTTTAGGGTCCCAAAGGAAATTAATGAAATGGGTGGACAAACCAGAATTTTTATGCCAAAGTATGGTTTAATTAATGAGAGACGTCATCAATTACATGAGGTAATCAGACTTTCTGGAATGAACCTGGCAATAAATGATATTGATATGCCACTCATAATTAAAGTCGCTTCTATTCCGAAGGAACGAATGCAGGTTTATTTCATAGATAACGAGGATTACTTTAAACGTAAGCAAATGTTATTTGATACAAAGGGTAAAGGGTTTAAAGATAACGATGAGAGAATGATTTTTTTTACCAAAGGCGTTTTAGAAACAGTAAAAAAATTAAATTGGTCTCCTGATATAATTAATTGTCATGGTTGGTTTACATCGTTATTCCCCCTGTATATGAAAACTTATTATAAAAATGACCCAATTTTCAGAAAAAGTAAAATTGTTACCTCTATTTATGGGAATGAAATGGGTGAAACTCTAAATAAAAAGCTTAAAGAAAAAATTGAGTTTGATGAGATCGACGTAGATTTAGATTTGATTAAAAAACCAGATTATAATTCATTGTTGTCTCTCGCTTTAGACTACTCAGATGGAGCAATAACTTATACTGATAATCTGAGTCCAGATTTAGCCAATAAGCTAAAAAGACTTGAGAGCCCGGTGTTAGATTTTGATAATGCCAAAAAAGCAAATGGGCATACTGAATTTCTCAAAAAACACTTTTTGTAATTTTTAGTTGATGAAACATTTCAATGTTCTCCTTCTTCTAATCTTAATTTTAAATTTTTCTTGCAACGAGGACTACAACACGGTTGGTATAGATTTAGTTTCCATATCTGATTTTAAAAGTATAACAGAATATTTTCCCGTCTACTCTAAAACTGACTCGATTGCTGATTTACAGTCAGACAGGCAGGTATATATGCATCTCGGCCAATTTACCCTTCCCTTTTTTGGGAAGAGTTCAGCAAATTTTACAACACAAATTAATATTCCACCAAATAGTATTTTTGGGAATTTCTCTCAAGCCCGTGAAGATGCAGGAGACCCAAACAATTCAAAGGTAATAGAAGAAAATGAGAGAGTTAAGGATGTATTTCTTGAAATACCTTTCATATTTGATCAAAGGGACTCAGACAATGATGGAGTGATAGATCCGTTTGATATAGACCCGAATGATCCAAATAGCGATTCAGATGGGGATGGTGTGACAGACATAGAGGAACGGAGTAACGGGACAAATCCACTTGACTCTGATTCAGATGGGGATGGTATTTCCGATCTAACAGACACAGATAACAGTTCATACGATAGTGAAAACAAAGTATATAGTGTTGATTCTATCTATGGAAATAAAAGTACTCAATTCAATTTCAAAGTAACTGAGTTAACATATTTTTTTAATGATTTAGATCCAGATGATAATTTTGAAAGCATTAAGCCTTATTACTCTAAAAGAGATTATTATGAAGAGGGTTTTGTNGGTAGAGTNCTAGCTGANNATCCTTANNAGTTAGATTTTAATGAATTAAGATACAATTACAAAGAAGATGATCCCGAAACGGAGAGCATCAACGAGACTGAACTTGTTGAAACAAGACTAACTCCAAGGATCAGAATTCCGTTAGATAATTCTTTTTTTCAAGAGAAAATACTGGACATGGAAGGTACTGATGCTTTAGAAAATGCTAATAATTTTCATAATCACATAAAGTCAATAAATTTTAGAATCTCCAACTCAAATGAGGACATTTATATGCTATTAAATATGACTGGAGCGTCAATTAAGGTAAATTATAATTTTGATTTGGTCAATGATAATGGTACTCAAAATGTTTTGACAGATGACACTATTGAAGAAGGAGAAAGAATTTTGGAATTGCCAATTGGTGGTGTAAAGATTAATCATTTTAAAAATCATATAGCAACAGAAAACAACCTTTCATCAGGTAAAATCTATCTTAAAGGGGGGTTAGGCACAAGATCAATTATAAATCTTTTTGATAAAGCAGGCGATTCCGAAGTTATTGAAGAGCTAAGAAAAAAAAATAATATTTTAATCAATGAGGCCAGCTTAATTTTGTACGTTGACCCATTATTTACCCAAAATTGGAATAGTGAAAGTTTAATTGCAGAGAGATTATATATATATAAAACCACAGATAACCTTCCTCTTTCAGATTATTTTTCTGACCCAACTAGCAGTCAAACTGATCCTACTCTAAATAAAATTATTCATGGTGGAAAATTAGAGTATAAGAATAATAAACCTTACAGATATAAAATTAATATTACTGAACACGTTACTGATTTAATAAATCTAAATGATGGGATATATTCAGAAAATATTCCACTTTCATTAGTGGTCACCTCAGATGTTTCGTTTATAAGATCTAGAAAAGCAATCCTGAAAAATGGCATTAATAAAATTTCAATACCCGAAGGATCAATATATAACCCTTTAGGAACAGTAATTTTAAATGAAACTCCCCCGGAAGGATTAAACGAAAAAAAACTAGTTTTAGAAATAAAGTATACTGAATTTTAAAATTAAATTAAAGGTTTAATTTGACTATATCAAATACTAATAATTAGAAATATAAAGTTTTTTTTTCTTGGTGG